>NZ_JBEYVX010000054.1:0-40650 GCF_040644195.1 Streptomyces sp. NPDC047014
TCCCGCTCCGCGGGATATGCTCCGGCAAGCCGGAGCATAGAGCGCGAATTGCGCAAGCGCAATTCGGATTCCCCCGCAAGCGGGGGAATGGAATTCCGCGAGCGGAATTCCGAACGGAATGCAATTCGCGCAAGCGCGAATTGGAGGCGACCGCGCAAGCGCGATCGCCGGGGCTGGCTACGAGGGGAGGTGCATCACTCGCGATCCTGTGTAGGGCTTGGGGTTCCTGCCCGCCACCCTGGTAGCGAGGGTGGCGGGCCGTCGGCCCGATCGGGTGCCGGCCTCACCGCAGTGACGGGCTCCGCTGCGCTCCACCCTGACCACTCCCCCACCCTCGACACTGGCAGTTCACGTTCACCAATACCCCGCCAGCATACCCTATGGACCGTGCGTGCGGGGCAAGATTCGGTCAAGTATAAGCTTGCAGTGTGAACATGTCGCACAACTGATGCATCACGAGGTCTAGCTGTGTAGGCTCTGGGTACAGACACCAGCACCCCCGGCCCCTCGTGCTGCGACCGGATTTTCTTTTCTGATTGCGTGCCGAGTTCCGCGAAAAGGAGAACACGGGAATGGCCGTGAAACTGCGTGACCATCAGATCGAGGCGGTTGCCGCCATTGTGCGCGGTCTCGATATCCCGCCGGGCGGCATTCCCGCTAATGGCCTGCGCGGGCAGGTGCACGCCGCGTGCGGGACGGGGAAAACCATCATCGCTGCGGCCTCCGCGAAAAGGCTTGTGCCCAAGGGGCGCATTCTCGTTCTGGTGCCGACGCTGGATCTCCTGACTCAGACGGTGCAGGCGTGGCGCGGGGCCGGGCACACGGGGCCGGCGGTTGCGGTGTGCAGCCTCACCGACGACCCGGAGCTATGGGACCTCAAGGTGCGCTCCACCACCAACCCGGTGCAGCTGGCGCTGTGGCACAGCTCCGGGCCGGTCACCATCTTCGGGACGTACGCCTCGCTGGGGGTCCTGGCGGAGGCATTCGAGGGCGCGTACGGGCAGCAGCTGGCCCCGATGGACCTGACGGTGGTCGATGAGGCGCACCGGACCAGCGGCTCGATGGGGAAGGCGTGGGCCGACGTCCACAACCAGCGGGTCATCCCCTCGCACCGCCGGCTGTACCTGACGGCCACTCCGCGGATCTGGGAGGAGCGGCTGAACCGCGACGTCGCCGACGGGGTCCGCGACCCGCTGCCGCGCGAGATGGCGGCCTCCATGGACGACGAGCGGGTCTTCGGGCCGGTCCTGTACAAGCTCTCGCTGGCGTCGGCGGTGTCGAGGAAGCTGCTGGCGCAGTACCAGATCATCGTCCTGGAGCTGAAGGACCCGGTCGTCACGCCCGAGCGGCTGATGGGCGAGGACCGGCACACCGAGAAGGTCCGCGGTGAGCGCATCGGCGCCCTCCAGGCCGCGCTGCTGCACACCATGGAGCAGCACCAGCTCCAGACGTGCATCACCTTCCACCACCGGACCATAGAGGCGTCGGCGTACGCGAAGGGCCTGGAGCGGGTCGCGAAGCGGCTGCACGCGGACCAGCCCGAGAAGTACCCGGCGGAGATCTGGGCGGACTGGCTGTGCGGGGAGCACGTCCCCGAGCGCCGGCGGGGCGTCCTGGACGAGTTCGGCTCCACCGCGCGGCGCGCGGTGCTCTCGAACTGCCGCGTCCTGGGCGAGGGCGTCGACATCAGGGCGGTGGACTCCGTGGCGCTCCTGGACCCCAAGGGCGCCCCGCACGACATCGTGCAGGCCATCGGCCGGGCGCTGCGGCAGAAGCCGGGACAGGGGAAACTCGCCTCTCTGATCGTGCCGGTATTCCTCAAGGCAGATGAGGAGCCGGAAGATATGTTCACCTCGGGATCGTACAAGCCCTTGGTGAAGGTATTGGAGGGTCTGCGGGCTCACGACGAAGAGGCCGTGGAATTGCTGGCCATCCCGCAGGAACCGCAGAAGGACATGGTCCAGCCGTCCGAATACATCGGTCCGCCGCCCGAGGACGGTGAGGAAGAATCCCGGCTGCTGCTGCGTTTTGCGGCTCCGCGCGATCCGGTGATGGTCGCGGACTGGGTGTCCTTCAACGTGATCGACACCGAGCGCCAGGACTGGGCGCACGGCTGGTCGGCGCTCAAGACGTACGCGGAGCGCGAGCTTCACGCCCGGGTTCCGTACGGGTTCAAGGAGGGGCCGTTCCCCCTCGGGGCGTGGGTCGCGGAGCAGCGACGGGCGTACGGGGCCGGGCAGATGACCGGCAAGCGCGCCGCGCGGCTGGAGAAGCTGGGCATGGTCTGGAGCGTCGCCGATGAGCGGTTCCAGGAGAACCTGGAGGCCGCCAAGGCGTACCACGCGGACCACTGGACGCTGTGCGCACCCCGGTCCGCGACGGCGCTGGACCGGCCGGTGGGGCAGTGGCTGTCCAACCTACGCCGCCCAGGTGCGCTGGAGGGGCGGCCGGAGTGGAAGGCCGCGCTGGAGGCCGTGGATGAGCACTGGGATCCGGCGTGGCCGGCGGAGTGGCAGCGGCACTACGCCGCGCTGCGGGAGCTCCTGACGGACGAGGAGGACCACTCCGACATCCTGCCCGGCTTCACCGTCCACGGCATGGACGTGGGCAAGTGGCTGGTGAGGCAGCGTCAGCACACGGTCTGGACCGGGCTGATGGAAGGGCAGCGCGAGCTCCTGGAGGCGGTCGGTGTCGTCCCGCTGCCCCCGGAGCAGGCGGAGCCTGCCAAGGCCCTGGGGAAGGCCGTGAGCGCCTTCGAGAAGGGCGTGGCGGCCCTGGCGCAGTACAAGGCCCGCGAGGGCTCCGTGAAGGTCCCCAGGGCCCACGTGGAGCGGCTGGAGGACGGGTCGGAGGTCAAGCTCGGGGTGTTCCTGAGCAACAGCAAGAGCCGCCGGGACAAGCTGACCGCCGACAAGCTCACCGCGCTCGCCGGCCTCGGGCTGGCGTGGGCGGCCTAGCAACGAGAACCCGAGGAGCCCGCCCCCAGCGAGTGGGCGGGCTCCCGTGTACTCAGCTCGTCACTTCCTCCACGATCCTTCCGGTTCCCGCTCAGGCATGCGGCTGGGGTGTCCCAGCTCCCCGCTGGCCGCCTTGGCGAGCCAACTGGTCCACCGATCGATGAACTCGTCCAGATCTCCGATCGAGAGCGGCGTGAAGGGCCAGGCCACCCGGTGCATGGCGATGCTCCGGCCGACCGCACTGCGGGCCTCATGGTTGGGGCTGAGGAAGAACGGGTCCATCTTCGTCGTCACGTTACGCAGCGGCGTGTGCATGAAGGCCGTCTCGAACCACTGGTACCGCTCGGCCGCCTGGGCGTCCGCGTACCAGAGAGAGTGACTCCGCCCCCCGTAGCCCAGCCGGTTTTGCGGGATCGTGAGTCGGATGGTCGCGTGGGCGATCACGTCGAACGGCGCCATCGTCCCAGCGTTCCAGGCACTGGGGTTGGTCTCCTTGGCACTGCTGAAGGTCAGATCGGCTTCGGCCACGCGGATGGTCCAGCCTGCCGGGGCCCTGCGCACCTCAGCCGTCGAGACGATGTCCGTGATCGTAGTCAGGAGCTGGTCGGAGATAAGACTGAGTGATGTGCGGGCGGCGTCCAGGAGGTCCCGGCGCCGCTCGGCTTCGGTGGCTTCTGCTGACGCCTGGCGGTCGGCTTCGGAGCGGCGTGCGGCTTCGGCCCGGTTCACCTCTGCCAGTGCGGCCAGCCCGCCTGCCAGGGATGCGGTGGGGATGCGGCTCAGTTGCTCAAGTACATTGCCGGCTGCGGGGCGGCCCTGGGGAGCACGGAAGAGGCATTCGGTGATCAGCGCAGCCAGCAGAGCGGGCGCTGTGGTGAGCGGCGGTGGAGTGCCGTGGAGGTGCTGGTCCTGGAAATCGTGCTCGTGCGGCCCGGTGAAGGGTGTGGTGCCCTCCAGGAGCTCGTAGCCGAGGACGCCCAAGGCGTAGATGTCGCTCGCGCTCGTGGCCCGTTGGTTCTTCCAGCGCTCCGGTGCCATGTAGGCGAGGGTGCCGGCGAACTTGTAGGTCTGCTGGGCGGTGGTTGCTTCGGCGTAGCGGGCAATCCCGAAGTCGGCCAGGCACCAGCGACCGTTGAGGAGCAGGACATTCTCGGGCTTGAGATCGCGGTGGACGACCTGGCCGTCGAGGTCGGTCAGGGTCTCGGCGATGTCCGTCAGGACGCGCACGACCTCGGCCAGGGCGAGGGTTCCGTGCTGCTGCAGATGCGCCCGCAGGGACTTCTCCGCCCGGGGCATGACGAGTACCCAGTGGTCTTCGTGCTCACCGTTGTCGAGGATGGGCACGATGTTGCGTACGCCGTCGAGTTCGGTGAACAGCAGCTCCCGTTCTGCGCCGGGCCGTTTCGGGACCAGTTTCACTGCGGCGGGCAAGCCGTTGAGGTCCTGCGCCGCGTAGACGTCTCCGAAGCCGCCTCGCTCGCCGATGGGCTCGCCGACGACCCATTCACGGACCAGTTCCAGTCTCATGAGCACGCGCCTCGCCATCTTCGACCGCTCTGTCTGAATCAATCATGCCGGAGCGCTCCGACACCCGGTCCGCGGTCACTTGAGCGGACAACGGCACTGTGGGGCACCTCGATCCCTGTGGGGCCCCACCCACCTCGCGCCGCAGGCACGCCAGCCGTCCGAGGGGCGGCCCCCTACTTGATCGGTTCCTCTCCTGTCCCCGCGTCGGTGCGCAGCTTCAAGACCGGCATGTCTGCCGTCTTGGCCCGCATGGCCTGGCCGGTGTCATAGGTGACGAGCCGGACAGGGCCGGCTGCGATGGCACGGGCAGCGAGGGCTCGGTCGATGATTTCGTCGTCGGCGAGCGGCATGCGAGTGTGCGCGGGCGGGTCGAGAAGGACCTCGACCTCGTGCGGCGCGCCTGCGCCGTCGTCGAGGAGCTTGTCGAGGGTGGCGAGGGTGTAGCCGGCGCGCCATCGCGCGTGCCGGTCTTTGGTCTCCTTCAGCCGGTCCAGTTCGTCGACGACGACCATGGGGAACAGCACGCGGACGGGTCCGGTGGTGCCAGCGAGTGCGGCGAAGTCGACGTCCAGGAGCTTCGTGGGGTGCTGGATGTAGAAGCTGGTGTCCGGCACGAGGAGCGAGATCTCGCTCGGCCACCTGGCCATCTGGTCCTGCAGGGCTTCGATGGCGTCTCCGAGGGCGGCGACACGCTGCTCGATCTCCAGGCTGACGAGCCCGTTGACCAGCTTCTGCTGACTGCTGCCGGCCAAATGACCGACCCCGTCCAGGAGCGTCTGGTGGGTCCGCGTGCGAACCAGGCGATCAATGTCACGGCCGCTGATCTGAGAGGTGAGCAGCCGCATCGAGTCGTTCGCCCACACCAGGTAGGAGAGCAGCCTGCCGTACGCGGACTCCGGGGCTCCCCCGTTGATGTTCTCGGCGGCCATGTGTACGGATCGCAGGGCCTTCAGCACGTTCTCCCGGTGCGCGCCGGGTACGGGTGTGACAAGCATCCGTTCATGATGTCAACGCGCGGCGGTGCCGAACACGGATTTTGCGCATGCCGTGGGCCTCTCAGGGCGCTGAGTGACCCTGGGGCTTTTCCGCCCGGGGCCAGCAACATCGCACTGGAGTGCGTGTAGTCCCTGGTCTTTGGACTTTCTCCCCGTTACACGAGCCAGGCGCCGCCCGGAAGGAATTCCGGGCGGCGCCTGCGTGCTGCATCGGGCGCCCGTAGGTTCGGGGCCATGGAGAACCCGACTGGGCGTCCGCGCCGTAGCCACGTGCAGCCCTACCCGAGTGAAGCCGTCCGGGAGCAGACCGAGGTCAGCTCGCGGTACGCCACGGCGGACGAGCTCGAGGCGCTCGGTTACGAGGGCCGCGTGCTTGTCACGCAGATCGTTCGGACCACGTTCCGGGCCGACGGCACGCCCATAGGCAAGACCCTCACCATCCAGGGCGGGAGCACCCCGCTCGTGCGGTGGCTGAAGTCCAACGAGCTGGAGGACGAGAAGGAGTCGGCGACTTCCGCCCCTTCCTCTCCTGGGGTGCCGGTACCCCGGGCGCCGGTGGGGAGCGTGCGGACCTACCTCGTTGCGTTGGAGGGCTCCCCGTTGACGAAGGTCGGTCGGACCACCGTCACGCTCAAGGCCCGGTTGGCACAGCTCCAGACCGGCCAGCCCGCCCGGCTTATGCCACTCCTGGACGTGGAGGGTGACTACGAAGCTGCGCTGCACGAGCGGTTCGCGGAGTACCGGGTGCGAGGGGAGTGGTTCGACCTGACACCTCTTGGGGACCCTGCCACGGTCGTCATGGACGCCCTGGCGGAGCTGGGACTCGCAATCCGCCGGGAGAAACGCCGAGCCTGAGCTCGTGCCACTACGTACGGCGCGGGCCCGGGTTGTCGCGGCTGATCTCCCGAGGCCCGCGGTGTGTCCGGCGCGGGGTCAGCTCTCACTGTCAGTCGAGGTCGGTGGTGCCGGTGGCGGCGCGGGGCCGGTTGCGGGCCCACCGCTTCAGGTCGCCGACGCGGTAGAGGAGTTCGGCGCCGCGCTTGTCGGCGACCGGCGGGAAGGCGGGGTCGGTGGCGCGGGCGAAGCGCAGGGCGGCCAGGGTGATGCCGGGCAGGTGGTGTTCGGCGGCCTGACGCAGCCCCACCGCCTGGTCGTCGGCGTCGGCCGGGGTGACCTTCGACGTCGCCGGGGTCGCGTCCGGCTCCGCGGCCGGGGACGCCTCTGTGGCGGGAGGCTCAGTGCCCGGCGCCGGCCCGGAGTCGAGGGCGGAGGGCAGCGGGACGGCCGGCTCCTTGTCCAGCTGCACCGAAGCCGTCTGTCCGGGCAGGCCCGCGCGCGGGACCGCGGGTGAACGGCCCGTGGTGGCCCACTCGCGGGCCTCGGCCTCGGTGAAGAACAGGACAAGGGTCTCTCGCGCGCTGCCGCCGCTGACGACCTGGGCGCGGCCGGGGTGCTTGGTGGACTTCGGCGCGGGGTGGACTTCGGGGGCGAGCATGCGCCAGGCGTTGAGGCTGTAGCGGGCCAGGATGCGGGTGGAGAACTGCTCGCGGACCTCGGGGCCGCCGAGGGCGCGGGCGGTGGCGGACTGGGCGACCAGGAGGACGTGCATGCGCAGCTGGCGGCCCATGTAGAGGATTTCGTTGAGGGCGTCGACGGCCGGGGAGATCTTCGGGTCGCCGGACTCGCGGGTCTTCTCCCAGTAGCGGGCCAGCTGCTTCATCGTCGCGTTGACCTCTTCGAGGAGGATCAACAGGCGGGGTCCAATGTCCTTGGGGTCGGCGTCGACGCCGAGGTCGTCGGCGACGCGGGTGCGGCGCCGGCCTTCCAGGCCGAGGGCGATGAGCTGGTCGTGGATGTCGGCGATGTCGCGGCAGTAGGTGACGCCGGGCAGGCCGGACGCCCACGGGTGGGAGATCCGCTTGGTGTCGAGGACGAACACGAGCGAGCCGTGGTGGAGCATCTGGCAGGCGATGCACCGCAGGGTCACCGACTTGCCGCCGCCCGTGGAGGCGTTGACCAGGATGTGCGGGGACTCCGCGTCCAGGTCGACGGTGACGATCCGCCCGGCGGAGCCGATGCCGATGACGGGCGCGGACTCCTTGGCGGCGGCCACGATCTCGCGGGTCTTGGGGTCCTTGAAGGCGGCCTTGGCCGGGAGCTTGCGGGTCTTCTTCACCGTCACGTACGTCTCGCGGCCCGCCAGGTGCCAGGAGAAGGTGACGCCCTCCAGCGCGAGCTTGGTGGCGATGATCTCGGCGACCAGGTCCTTGGAAAAGTCCAGCCGGCCCGGCACGTCCACGCGGATCACCGCGTCGTCCTCGCTGAAGTTGCGCGGGATGTGGAGGTAGCGGCGCGGTTCGGTCTGCTCCGGCAGGCGCAGCGGCAGCGCGAGGGCTTCGTGCAGCGGGAGCACCCACTCCCGCATCAGCTCTCGGCGCTTGCGGGTCAGCGCGAGGTAGGCGGCGGTCCCCACGGCCGCCGTCGACACGGCGGCGATGCCGGGCTGCTCCAGCGCGGCGAGCGCGGAATCCGGGTTGGCCCATATCTCCTGGGCGGTGGCGACGGTGGCGTCCCGGTGGACCCATCCGGCCTGGTAGCCGCCCGTGCCGAGGGCGGCCAGCGTGCTGATGCGGAAGGTCAGGCGCTTCCACCCGGCGCGGTAGGAGGAACGCGAGACGTGGCCTTCGACCTTGGGCAGGACGCGGGTGCCCGATCGCCAGAACGTCGCGTCGGTCCGCTTCACGCCGTCCATCGGTCGGCCGGCCAGGAACCGGCCGATGCCGAACGCGAGGACTTCGGCGGTCTCCTCCACCTGCTTGTCGAACTTGGTTTGTGCCATGGCGGTGCCCCTTCGGTGTGCGTCCAGGCACTTCACACCCGGAGGCGGACACCCCCTTTCTAGGAGCTGGGCCCTGTGGATAAGGGACGGCGATTTTGGGCCGGGAGCACGGAGCTGTGGACGGCCTCTCGGACCAAAAATCCGCAGACGCCACGACTGTCTGGCGCGGTCGGTACAACGGTGAGGAGAGATCAACCAGGGAGGGCTGCATGACCGAGCACGACGACGCGACCGAGTGCAAAAGTGCGTTGGAGCGCGCGAAGCACTACGAGGGGATGGCTGCTCGGTACGTGAAGAAGGCGATGGCGGGCGAGGCGGGCGCGGCGCAGCTGGCGCAGACGTTCGCCTCGCTGGCGGTCGCGGCCCGGATGGAGCGAGCGGACTGGCGCATGCGGGTGCTGGGCGACGAGGTCCGAGACATGAAGACGGCGATAGACAAGCTTCGCCGCAAGCTGCCCGAGCGGTGACGTCCGTCAGCCGAGCGGCGGCGGTGCCTACCGTGGGGGCGTGACCACACCCTCCGATGACGCGGCCAGGCCGGTGCCGGTGCGGGTCGTGCTGCCCGCCGACCCGCTACTTGGGCAGCCGGAGCAGGAGGCCGTGGCCCGGCTGTGGCGGCGGCGGCAGACCGAGACGGGCTGGCTGTACCTCGTGGGTCTGCCGTCGTACCGCAACCTCGAGGACGGCGGCGTGGAGGCTGCGGAGTACCGGGTGTGGGTCCGGGCGCCCGAGAACGTATGGCCGGTCGACGGCGTCGACTACGACCAAGTCCCCACCGAACCTCTACCGCCGAAGTCGACGGTCCGCGAGGTCCTCGGCGAGCTCCGGCCTTCGGGCTGGGTCCTGGCGAAGGTCCACGAAGGACGGGGCCCGGCCCGGGGTGTGCTGCACGCGCCGGACTGCGACGAGGCGCCCAAAGGCTCGCCGCTGCTCAACCTGCAGCGCGCCCTGGACGCCGCGGAGAACCCGGGGACGCGGCTGTGCACGCTGTGCGGGTGCGCGCAGGAGCTGACGCCGATGCTCCGCGGCTTCGACCACATCGGCGATGCCTGACCCTGAGCCGCTTCGGTCAGGGGGTGTCGCCGGAATAGTGGAAGCGGCACACCACCCCCGGCCCGGCGGCCGGGCGCGGCGCGTCGGGGAGCGGGTCGTACAGCGCCCGGCCGCCGGGCCACCGCCCCAGCTCGGTCATCAAGGCGACACCGTCGTCTACCTCTTCCGGCCGCCAGCCCGTGATGTAGAGCAGCAGCCCGTCGAGCGGTCCGCCGACCAGCACGGCGTACGTCTGGTGCGGCAGCAGGCCCGGGTGGGGGTCGTCGTGGTCGCGGCCGTACACCCGGCCGCGCAGCAACTGCTCGTCACCGTCGTTCATCCGACCAGCCTCCCAGCCACCACCGACAGCGGAAGGCCGCCGGCGCCAGATACTCCGTCCCCTCCCGCCGGGCGGGAAGGGACGGAGGGTCTCTCCCACCCGGCGGGCGTCAGGCGCAGGGCAGACGGGCGGGGACAACCCAGTCGATGCGCGCGCCGCGGCGGATCAGCGCGGTGTAGCTGTCGACCTGGCGGGCGGGTGGCTGCTCCTGGGCGAAGCGGCGCAGCGCCCGGTTCACGCCGTCGCGCAGTTGGCCGTCGGTCAGCGTGGGCGCCTGCTCCTGGAGCTCGTCGAGGAGCTGCGCGGCGCGGGCCGCGCGGGACAGCGCGGCGTCGGCGAGCGGTCCTTCGGCGAAGCCGTCGCGGACGTACAGGCCAGGCTCGATGAAGGTCATGGTGACGGGTCCTTCCCGCCCGGCCGCGGCTGTCTCCCGGGTGGAGACGCGGTCGCAGCACCGGGCGGGCGGGAACGTAGGGCACCGCCGTCGCTAGCGTCGCGTCCTGGCCGCCGGCCCCGGGCAGTGAAGAGGACCTCTCCCCCACGGCTACTGCGTGGGGTAAGACACCTCATGCAGCTAAACCGTCAAGCCGTGGAATGTTGGGCCCCACTTCGGATCTCTCCGAGGGTCCGTCCCTGGGCCCCGCCAGCACGCGGGGAGGCGGCTGACGGTGGCCGCCGGGCAGGTGGATCACCAGAGGCCGAAGAACCGTGTCCACCAGGTGGGTCGTGCTGCGAAGTGCTCCAGCGCGCTCGGGCCGTCGTAGTCGCTCTCCAGCAGTTCTCCGGGGATGCTCACGTAGCCGAGATCAGCCAGCGCCCGCTCCACGGTGGCGAGGTCGGCGAGGTCCAGCGCCCCCTCCTCGTGGGCTTCGCCCGTGCTGAGGAAAGCCCCCGGATTGTCGGCGCAGACCTCGGCAAGAGATCCGAACTTGCTCACGCAGACCACGATCCGCGTCCCGCAGACCGTCGCATCCGCGGGCACGCGGACGCGCCCGTACTCACTTGAGTCCTGGGTGTCCCGCTCCGACTCGCACAGGACCCCAAAGTCTGCTTCGAGCCGGCGCACCAGCCCGCCGAACTTGAGGCCGGTGGCCATGCGGTCATAGTGCAGCGGCTGTTCCAGCCGCTCCGGGTCGTCAAGCTCGCGCAGGAGGGTCAACAGTTCTATCTCGCTCTTCGCCATCCGCACATCCTGCCGCCCGCCGGGCGGCAGTGGAGAGACAGGGCCGTCCTGTTCACGCCGTCGCCGCTGCCTGGGGCTCTGAGGGGAACGCGATCGCTTCATCGAACGGGGTCCGTGTCAGAAGGCAGTGGTGGAGCTGGCCGAGCATCCGGTTGAACAGGTGCCGCAGCGCCTGCATGTGCCAGTCCCCTCCTGCCCGGCGACGCCGGTAGTGGGCGTCCGCGCCGGAGGAACCACTCAGGGAGGCGAAGGCCCACAGGTGACCGACATGGTCGAGCCGGTTGTTCTTCACGAACCGGCGGCCGACATAGCGGCGCTTGCCGGAAGCCCGCGTGATCGGAGCTGAGCCGGCGTACGCCTTCAGCCCTCCAGCCGTGGCGAACCGGGGCCGGTCGTCACCGATCTCACCCAAGATGCGGGCACCAACTTGGGGGCCGACCCCGGGAAAGCTCAGCATGATCGCCGCGTCCGGATACGCGCGAAAGGCCTCCTCGGTGGCCCGCGCCAGGTCATCGACCGCCTCGCAGGCCGCGTCCAGCTGCAGCAGCAGGGCCCGTGCCTGCCTGCCCATGGCGTCCTCGACGAGAGGCAGCTGCCGAGGGGCTTCCTCACGGAAGAGCTGCTGGATCCGCTCGGCGTCCGCCTCAATGCCCCGGCGACGGCCGGCTCGCCGGAGCATGGCGGTCAGCTTCCACATCTGCAGCTTCGCGGCCAGAGCAGTCCCTGAACGCCTCGATCATCGCCGGGAAGTATTCCCGGAGCAGGGACCGCAGCTGGTTGGCGACCTGCTGCCGGTTCCAGACCGCGTCCTGCTGTGCGCGGGCCAGGACTGCGACGGCCTGGGCCAGGTCGGTGTCGGCGGGCAGTAGGCGGTGCACCGGCGCGTCGGTGCGGATGATGTTCGCGAGGACCAGGGCGTCGCCCGGGTCCGACTTCTTGCGGCTGACTCCGTGCCGGTCCCGGTAGCGGGAGGCAGCCATGGGGTTGACCGCGTAGATCCTGACCGCAAGGGCCTGCCCCGCTGCAAGATGTGTCCCGACAACGACGACCGTGATCCTGCCGCGGTCGTCCACGAACTGATCACCGCGATCGCCCCTGGCGCCGACCGCGATGTGATCGCTAAAGCCCTTCGCCGCACGGCACCCAACCGTCCCACCTACCGGCAGAGACTGGTCTGGGCTCTGGAGGAGAATCCTCGTCTGCTGACCGGGGAGGGATTCCTGGCGCCGCATCGCGCCATCCTGCGGTTCATCGACCTGCTGCACGAGGCCGGGGTCGCCGGGATCGTCCGGCCCGCCTGCCCTCGCTGCCACCGGGTCGTCCGCATCGACAAGCCACTGGACGGGCAGCGCGTCTGCCGCAACTGCATCGCCAAGTCCCGCTTCGAAGAATGCGTACGCTGCGGCGCCCGGCGCGAGCCGGCCACCCGCGACGCCGGCGGGCGACCGCTGTGTCCGAGCTGCCTGGTCAAGGACCAGGCGAACCTGGAGACATGCATCGTCTGCGGCGAGTCACGCATGGTCAGCAACCGCACCGCGGACGGGCCGATCTGCCCGAACTGCCGTCCCCTGCCCATCCTGCTCTGCTCGATCTGCGGTCGCACCGCACCCTGCATGCTCTCGAAGCTCACCGGCCTGCCTCGCTGCGGCGGCTGTGACAGGCGCCAAGGTCACTGCACCGTCTGCGGACGAATGCGCGGCATTCACTCCGGCACCGCGGACGCCCCCGTCTGCGGCCCCTGCACCACGCCGGATGCCGAGCTCTGGCGCCCCTGTCCCACCTGCGGACAAGCCGAACGGCTGCATGCGCCGGGACCGTGCCCCCGTTGCAGCCTCAAGCAGCGGCTCCACGAACTCCTCGCCGATGACACAGGTTCCATAAACCTGAAGCTGCAGTCCCTTCACGACGTCCTGGCTGACACCGAGCGGGCCGGCACCGCGAGGCGCTGGCTCTCCAAGGGCATCGTCTCCACCGTCCTGTCCGATCTTGGTTCCGGTCGCCGACCTCTCGCCCACGAGGCCCTGGACGAGCTTCCTGAAGGCAAGGTCGTCGAGCACATCCGCAGTGTCCTCGTCGCCACCGGAGTCCTGCCACAGCGAGATGAGCAGATGGTCCGTCTCGAACGGCACGTGAAGGACCTCGTCTCCTCCCATGCGACGACCGAGGGACGGAAAATCCTGCAGCGGTACGCGACGTGGCATCTCCTGCGCCGGCTCCGCCGACGCAGCCGCGGCAAGAAGATCACGCACTACCAGCTCGCGGGCGCACGGCAACATCTGCGGGCGGCAGTCCACCTCCTGGACTGGCTCGAAGAGCACAACCTCACCCTGGCCACCTGCCGCCAGGCCGACCTTGAACGCTGGATGACCAGCGACGACGTCCGCCACCGCCGGGAGGCAGGCCACTTCGTGCGCTGGGCCCTGGCCCAGAAGATCGCCCGCGATCTCAGCTTCCCGGCCGAGCGATGGAACGGCCCCTCCCAGGCCATGGACGACGAAGCCCGCTGGGACACCGCCCGCCGCCTGCTGCACGACGACACCCTCAGGCCCGAAGGCCGCCTAGCCGGAATGCTGTTGCTCCTCTATGCCCAGTGGCCCGCGGCGATCTCCCGCCTCACCATCGACCACGTCGAGGAGACGGACGGATCCGTCCGCATCCGCCTCGGCGCCGTCCCGGTCGAGCTTCCCGCACCCGTCGCTGACCTGGCCCTGCAACAGGTCGCGGCCCGCCGCAGCCATGCTGTCCTCGGCCGGACAGAGTCACCCTGGCTCTTTCCCGGCGGTCAGCCCGGCCGTCCGATCAGTGCCTGGGCCATGGGCGAACGACTCCGCAAACTCGGCATCCGGCTCGCGGAAGCCCGCTCGACCGCGCTCTTCCAGCTCGCCACCGAGCTGCCCGCCGCCGTCCTCGCCCGCACTATCGGCATCGACATCACCGTCGCCGTCAAATGGCAGCGAGCCGCCGCCGGGGACTGGGGCGCCTACGCGGCCGAGGTTAGCCGCCGCCATCATGACGTCTGAATCCAAAGGCAAGGGAGCAACACAGATGCTGCTACGTGATGTTGAGTACGGCGACGTCGACGCCTACGTCCGGATGCGATGCGACCCGGTTATGATGGCCGAGCTGGGCGGGCCGCTGCCTCGCGAGGGCATGGAGGCGAAGGTCCAGCGTGATGTTCAACGGGTAGCAGCGGGCACCGACTGGACAAAGATGATCGTGCCCGATGAGGCCGAGCTGGATGTGGTCGCGGGAACCGTGACCTTGTGGCCCCACGACGCAGACGGCGAGCGCATCTCCGAGATCGGCTGGATGGTGCTGCCGGAGTACCAGGGACGGGGACTCGCAAAGCAGGGCGTCCGCACGCTGCTTGAGCTGGCCCGCGACGACGGCCGGTGGGGGCTGATACACGCATTCCCCGCAACAGCCAACGCCCCGTCCAACGGCATCTGCCGCACCCTCGGCTTCCGATTCCTGGGCAAGCAAGACGTGCCCTTCGCCGGTCGAGTTCTGCAAACCAACCACTGGGCTATCGACCCTCGCACCGACCTGACCTGATACAGGTCCGCAGCACGCCGGGAACCCACGCGGAACCCCGAGGGCGGGAGGCATTCAGACAGTTCCAATACCCGACTGCACCATTAAGGGTCAGCGACAAGCGGAAGCGTGAGGCCGTCGAACGGGTCACCACGATGCAGTTCGACCGGACTGGCAACAGAATCTGGCGCCAGGCAAAGCTCCTCCTCGACTCCGAACACGCTCGCAGGGGCCTCGGCGAAGTCCAGGTGCCCTACGGTCTCTGCACCGAACCGACCAACGTCGCGGCCGGCGGGCACGACTGCCCCGTCCGGTTCCGCTGCGTCGGATGCGAGCACTTCCGCACCGATGTCTCCTACCTCCCCGACCTGGAGGCATACCTCGCCGACCTCCTGCGCGGCCGGGAACGGCTCGCCGCGTTCGCCGCGGACTCCTGGGCGAAGGCCGAGGCCATGCCCTCCGACGAGGAAATCACCCGGGTCCGCCGCCTGGTCAAACGCGTTCGCGACGACCTCGACGACCTCACTGAAGAGGACAGGATCCAGATCACGGAGGCCGTCGCAGTCGTCCGTCGCACCCGCCGTGTCGTCTCCCTGGGCCTGCCCCGGATCGGGCCGCCCGCGAATCTCCGTTCCGAGAGGCCCACCGGATGACGAACCCCATGATCGACGGGAAGCGGGCCGACTCCGCCCGGCGCCGCGAACGTGTCCTGAAGGCGATCGACACCGCGGTGAAGGCCGGCGGGGACATCACCGTCTCCGGGCTCGCTCGCGCGGCCCGAGTAGACCGCACATTCCTCTACCGTCATCCGGACCTGCTCGAACGGGTCCACACCGCCGCCAGCACACCCGTCGAGAACGGACGGATGGCCGCGGTCAGCCGGGCCTCGCTGCAGGCCGACCTCGCGAACGCGCTGGAGGCCAACAAACGCCTCGTCGCACGAATCCGCCAGCTGGAGAAGAGGCTCTCCTCCCAGCTCGGCGAGAGCGTCTGGGCCGAGTCCGGCCTCGGGGCCCCCGTCGATATCGACCAGCTCCAACGCCGCATCAGCCTGCTTGAGCAGGACCTGGCCGACACACGCGGGGACCTCGAAGAACGGACAGAGGAGCTGGAAGCAGCCCGGGCCGCGAACCGGGAGCTCACCCGATCCCTGAACCACCGGCCCTAGACGGCGCGACCGCTAGCCGGCAGAGCGCATCAGAGAGCCGCCTGCTTCTCCTTGTGCTTCTTCAGCTGGCGGTCGAGCTTGTCCGCGAGCGCGTCGATGGCCGCATACATGTCCTCGTGCTCGGCATTTGCGACGACTTCGCCGCCAGGGACCTGGAGGGTCGCCTTGGCCTTCTGCTGCAGCTTCTCGACCTTCAGGATCACCGTCGCGCTGGTGATCTTGTCGTGGTGCCCCTCGACCCGCGCGAGCTTCTCAAGGACGTACTCCCGCAGAGGCTCAGTCACCTCGACGTCCTGCCCGGAAATGTTGACCTGCATGATCATCTCCAACCGTCGACCAGAACTTTCCTGGTCAGGCTAGGGCTGCACCGTTTGGGAAGTGCCCAGGAACACAGACTTGACCCTTTCGAGCGGATCACTGTCTTGATCAAGTGCCCAGTCCGCCAGCCCTGAGCGGGCACACCGAAAGTCCAAGATCCTGAAGAGTTCACTCTCTAGGGGGTGTCCGCAATGTCAGGTGGGGAGCCATAGCCGCAGGCAGGCGAGGGTGACGAGAGCTTGGTAGTGGCGGGCTCGTTTGTCGTAGCGGGTGGCGAGGGCTTTGTTCTGTTTGAGGCGGTTGAAGCAGCGTTCGACGACGTTGCGGCGCCGGTAGGCGGTGCGGTCGAGACGGCACAGGCTCTCGCCTCGGCGCAGGCGTCCGCTGATCTGGTCGGTGCGTTCGGGGATGGTGCAGGCGATGCCGCGCCTGCGGAGGCAGGCGCGGATCTTGCGGGATGAGTAGCCCTTGTCGCCGGTCACCCGCAGCGGTCGGGTGCGGGGCCGGCCCGGCCCGCACCGCTTGATACGGATGCGGGTCATGACCGGCTCGAACTGCGTGCAGTCGTTGACGTTCCCGCCGGTGACCGTGAACGCGAGGGGGCGTCCGCGGCCGTCGCAGGCGAGGTGGATCTTCGTGCTCAGCCCGCCCCGGGAGCGGCCGAGCGCCTCGCCCGTCCAGGGCCCCCTTTTCGGGCTCCGGCCGCGTGCTGGTGGGCCCGCACGACGGTCGAGTCGACGCAGACGATCGTCCAGTCGACCTCGCCGGTCGCATCCGAGTGCTGCTGGACGTGGGCCAGGAGCCGGTCCCAGGTGCCGTCCGCCGACCAGCGGCGGAACCGTTCGTAGACCGTCTTCCACGGACCGTAGCGTTCCGGCAGGTCCCGCCAGGCCGCACCCGTGGACAGCTTCCACAGGATCCCGTTCAGTACCTGCCTCCGGTCCCGAACCGGCCGGCCCATCCGGGGCGGAGCCAGCAACGGCCCGATGACTTCCCATGCCTGATCAGTCAGTTCATGACGTCGCACCACGAACGGAGTAACGACCGATCCACATTGCGGACACGCCCTAGGGTGTCCGCCACAGGTGTTGCAGTGGCTAGGCTTTCATCCAGCGCCGCTGAGCTGCACCGACAGAGCTGGTCGTCCTCGCCAAAGCCTCAGAACCCCAGAGAAGCGGCGTGGGCCGCGTTGTGCGGCATGAGCCAGACCCGGCCGTTCTCGCGGCGCAGGCGTTTGACCGTGGCTTCGCCCTCCAGCATCGCGGCCACGATGTCACCGTGGAAGGCGGAGTCCTGGCGCCGGACGGTGACGATGTCGCCGTCGCAGATGGCGGCGTCGATCATGCTGTCTCCGACGACCGGAAACCGACGGGTTCTCTGAATCTCGCAGCACTCTCGCCCGGAACCTGTAGGAGAGGTGGACGCACGGAGGCAACTCTGCTGCGGGTTTGCAAAGTGAGACCGAGGGGGCTGCGGTCATCCCGGTCGCTGCCGCGCTGATTCGGTGAGCCATCGTCTGGGCCAGACGTTTCGGCCTGCCCCCCCGTTGTCGGTGCCCCCTGCGAGGATCACCGGCATGGAGATCCAACATGGCGACTGGCTGAACTTCCTGACCCAGTGGAGCGAGGAGTGGGCGGACTCGCACGGGCACGTTGAGGAGCTGAGCCCCGACGACGTCGCAGCACGGCGGGGCAGATGGCTCGGCACCGATCCCGCCACCGAGGCGGACATCACCGAGATGGAGGACCGGCTCGGCCGCGCGATGCCGCCCTCCTACCGGGAGTTCCTGCGGGTCAGCGACGGCTGGTCACACGCCGGCGCCTTCGTCTGGAAGCTGGCCGGCACGCGTGAGGCGCACTGGCACGACGATGCGATGGGCCTCGGTGAGGATTTCGACGAGTACTGGGCCGAGGAGGACAACCCCGAGGAAGTGCGGGCGCAGGTGGGCCTGTGGTCCCGGGCGCTGCAGCTGGACGTCGAGTCGGACATGACCTTCGTGCTGCTCGACCCGCAGGACGTGGGGCCGGACGGCGAGTGGGCGGTGAGGGTGTGGGCGTCCTGGCGGGCCAACGGGGACCCCGAGCGGTATCCGTCGTTCGCCGCGTTCATGATCGCCATGCACCAGGAGTTCCACACCCACGCGCCCGGCCGGGACGGGGAGGACGGCCCCGCATTCATCAACAGCACGACCCGCGCCCAGGACGCCGCCGTGGCCTGGGCCCGGACCGCCGCACTGCGCGGTCGCCACGAAGAGGCGGCAGCCCTGCTGGCGGAAGCCCAGAAGTACGGCCGGCCGTACGCACACGAACTCCTGGACCAGATAACGCAGCTGGAGGGGTCGCGCGGGTACGGGACCCAGCCGCCGCACCCCGACAACCCCCGCTTCCTCAGCGAACAGCTCCCCCTGAAAGCCGCCGATCTGCTCAACAGCGGCCAGCCCGCGGAAGACTGGCACTACTCCGACCCCAAGATCTTCCCCGACACCGCGCGGGCCGCGGCCGACATACAGCACGCCGTACGCGAGGGGACGTACCGCTACCAGCCCGGCGGAGCGTTCGGCGAGGCCGTTCACGATGCCCGCGAGCAGGCCCGCTGGGGCGACACCGACGCCGCCTGGCAGATCCTTCGTGCCGCGATCCCCTCGTGGGAGCCGCTCGGCCCGGGCCACATCGCACCGATGGGCCTGCTCGCCGACCCCCTGCTCGCCCCGGTCCTGACCGTCGAACGACGCCTCGAAATCCTTCGGACCCCGCGCGGCGGCGAGAGCGGCCCGGCCCCGGCCCCCGCCGGCGACCGGAACCCCGACGGACTGTCCTGGCTCGCCCGGCCCGGCGCGCTGCGCCCCTGGCAGACATCGGCCAGCGACTACCGGATGATCCTCGTCGAAGGCGTAGCCCCGGACGAACTGCCCGCGCTGCTCGGCTCAGAGCCCGGCACTGTGCTCTCCCCGCCCCTGCGGCAATGGGATATCACCCGGCACCACCGACCCGACCAGCGCGTCTTCTCCAGCTACGACGACAAGCCACTGGTCAGCGTCGGCCGGGCCGGGCCGGGCTGGTGTTTCGCCTTCGAACAGGACCCTTCCGCCCGGTTCGACACCGAACGCTTCGTCTCTCCCGCGCCGAACGCCTCGGCCGGCGGCGGCCGGGCGATCGTGATCTGGCACGAGTGGCGCCAGGACACCCCGCTCTTCCACGTGTCGGCCGCCGAGGGTGGCACACTGCGCTACGCGTTCACCGTGAGCGCCGGGACACTCAAAGCCACCGTCGGCGACGTACCTGCCGAACTGACCTCACCCGCGCTCGGGTTCGATGCCCCCGACGCAGACGGCCAGGCCGCGGCGGCAGCCCGCGCCCTGGATGCCATCACCCTGCTTCACGGAGTCACCGTGCCCCGACTCGCCCTCACCGAGGGCCGGCTGCACACCTTCGAGTCACTCTCCTGGAGCCGCCCACCCGGCCCCGGAGAGACGTACGTGACGATCAGCATCAGCTGACCCCAGCGGAACCCTGCCTATGCGACAGCCATCGTGCTTCGGCTCACGAGAGGCGTCGGCCCGGGGGATCAGAAATTGGCAATGAGCGCTGCCGCTGTACTACGAGGAGATGGGGCCCGGCTTCCTGTCTGGGTGGGCCGACGGGACGTAGCGGGTGGCGAGGAGGCGCCTCTACACGGCCACCGACAGCCACTCGATCCGCTTCCACCAGCTCCAGCGCGGGACCGCGGACCGGATCCGCAACCGTCGCGTGAACGAGCGCACCGGCGACGAGGTGGACCTCGCGGACATCGTGAAGGGCTACGACACCGGAGCCGAGTACGTGATCGTCGAGCCGCAGGAACTCGACGAGATCGCCCCCGGCCGGTCCCCGTCGATCGAGGTCGCCGGCTTCGTCGACCTGGACACCGTGGACCCCGTCTTCTTTGACAAGACGTACTTCCTCGGGCCCCGGGGAGCCCAGTACGGGAAGGTCTACGCCCTCCTGGAGCGCCCCTGGCTGAGTCGAACAAGGCCGGCATCGCCACCTTCGTGATGCGCGGGCGGGAGTACCTGGTCGCCCTGAAGGCGGAGGAGGCGGAGGGCTTGCTGACGCTCCACACGCTGCACTGGGCCGATGAGCTGCGCGATCCGCACGCCGAGGTGCCCGACCTGCCGGGGAAGGTCGAGGCCACGGCGGCGGCGGTGAAGATGGCCATGCGGTTGATCGACGCTCTGGCCATGGAGTGGGAGCCGGGGGCCCTCCACGACTCCTTCCGCGAGAAGGTCGAGGTCTTGGTGAAGGCGAAGGCATCCGGCGAGACGGTGGAGAAGGCCGAACCGGCGGCGGAGCCGACCGGTGCCGTCGACCTCATGGAGGCATCTTGCGCGCCAGCGTCGAGCGGGCCAGAAGCCCCAAGGACACCGGCGACAAGGCCGCCTCGCCCGGCTCCCGGGCGGCGGGTGGGAAGAAGGCGCCGGCCGCGAAGAAGCGGGCGCGCTCCACACCGGCGGCCAGGGGCCGGGAGCTGATGGCGCTGACAAAGGCAGAGCTGTACGAGAAGGCGGCCGCGGCCGGCATCCTGGGCTGGCTCTGTTGGTTGGTTTCGAGAACGTCTGTTGCTCAGTGGCAGGAACGCGCCCCTCCTCCGGGAAGTGATGTTGCCGAGATTCGGGAACGCCTATGTGCTTGTGTCAGGACCGTGGTTGCGCTCGGCCCGAAGCACGCTGGTTTGAGCGGACATGGTGTCCTCGCGGGATGGTGCGCGGTAACCCGTTCGCGTGACGTGGTTCCGGCCGCGTACGTTCCGCGTATGACCAGGACAACGCCGGCGAGGCCGGTTGCCGTGGAGGCTGTGTTCCCGGAGCTGGCGGCATATCGGGGGCGGACGACCCGCCTGCATCCGCGGCCGGGACAGCCCGGGCGGCACGACAGCCATGTCGGCGGGCCGCTGCTGTGGCCGAGCGACGAGCCGTGGCCGGTCTGCCGCGAGCCGCACGAGCCCGAGACCGAGGGGTACGCACCAGAAGAGATCCGCGCCGCCCGGTCCGCGGGCGTGTGGCCTCGAAGCCGCCCGTGGCCCGGCGCCGGCAGCCCGGATGAGGACGGGCCGATGCCCTTCGTGGGGCTCGCCCAATTCTTCTGCCGGGACGTCCCCGGGCTGGCCGCCGGTCCCGGCGGCGCCGACCTGGTGCAGCTCTTCCGCTGTCCGCGCACCCACAGCCCGCAACTGGAGCGCAGATACCTCCTGCGGTGGAGGCTGGCCGCGCAGACGGAGAGCACGGGCTGCTTCCTTTCTGCCGCACCTGAAGTGCCACCGCTCCTGTGGGAGCACGAACTCCCCGAACCTTGTGTCGTGCACCCCGAGGAGGTGGACACCTATCCGTGGGCGGAGGACGACACGCTGCCTGCGGCTCTGATCGCCCGCATCGACGCCTGGGACGATGCCCAGACCGCGGAAGGCGGCAGGGACGCCCCGAACTACCAGGGCGCCCTCTCGATCCCGCCCGGATGGCGGGTCGGAGGCTTTCCCAGCTGGGCGTCGACGGGGCCGCTGGACATCGCGTGCGCGTCCTGTAAGGCCCCGATGCGGCTCTTGCTGACAGCTGGGGGCGACGAGATGGACCCCAACTCGCACAGCTGGATGCCCCTGGAAGACCGGGATCCGTCCCAAGAGGGGATGGCCTCGATCCGAGGCGGCCAATCTGTCGCCCAGCCCACCCGGCTCCACTTCGGCCGTGACCGAGACCTCCACGTCTTCACCTGCCCGGCCGACCCGGCACACCCACCCCAGTGGGTGCTCTCCTGATCCGTCTCAGGGGCGACGGTGTCGGCCGGCTCGCGACGCTGCCAGCTACCGTCGCCTGACACGCACTGAACACAGTGTTCCTGTTTCTCGCCGACATTCTCCGCACCAGACGACCGCGGCCGTTCCCCGAACCCAGCAACAACCGTTCCTGTAAGCCGCCTACGTAGCCAGCACCCGGAACGCACCGGTAACCGCACCATCGCACCGGGTCCGAGCGCACCGGTGCGGTGCGGTGGTGCGGTGGTGCGCCCGGGTCCATCCGGTGCGCACCACGATGCGCGATCCATCAGCGCGGTCCGTGCGCTCTTCCTCCCACGCGCGGACAGCCTCTTCGGTGCGGCGGACCTCTGCCGTGTCCACCCACAGGTATCCGTCGTCGTCGGCAATGGGCCTACGGCAGCCATCACAGATGAGGTCCAGCTCAGAGGTCACGGCACACTCCAGGGTTCGGGTCCTCGGCACAGCCTGCCGCAACAACCCGCCCCGATGTCGAAGAATGCAGTGTCCGGCGGCGGGGGCGGCCGTCCTGGCACGTTCTCGGTGGCACTCGATGGGGTGGACCTGCCCCGTACGCGGAATGGGACACACGACGAGGGGGTTGCTCGGTCATGAGCGACGAGAACGTGATCACGATCGAGATCCAGGGCCACGAGAAGGCCGCCCTCGAAGCCTCCCGCCGCATCTCGGACCTGTTCCTGTCCAGCGGCCCCTGCCGGCTCCGTCGGACCCCCGGCGAGCCGGACGTAGAGGTTCTCGTCTACGCGGATGTTCACCGGGCCCCCGGACAAGGCGGATACCTCGATCCGGGCCCCACGCAGGTGTGTACCCCGGACTGGGATCCGGGGTACACACCTGTATCCGAAACCGTCTGCGCCTACAACGACGGGCCGACTACGAAGGGCTGACGCCCCGCTCCAGGACGTCCTCGACGTCTCAGTGGGAGGCGCGCGACGTCGCCGGTGAGGGGACCAGCTCGACCGAGCCGAGCCGGCCGTTCAGGTTGACGGTCGCGTCCATGAACTCGTAGCGGACCCCGCCTGAGCCAGCCCTCGACTGCGTCACCTTGCGGCCGCCGTGCGCGGCGTTCACGTTGTTGAGGCTGCACAGCTTCGCGCCCGGGCCCCTGTCGTGTTCGGCGGAGGCCCCGGGCTTGAGTTCACAGCGGATAGAAGTCCGTGATGCGGTAGGCGCGCTGTCCGTGCTGAACGTTGAAGCCCATGACCCACCGCGTGGTCTGATCGTCCACGACGATCAGCCGTGGATCGGTCCGCTCGGTCGGCCGGTGAAGCGGCATGGCCACGGGTACCGGGCAATCGCCGAACGGGGACTCGGCGTGGAAGACCCGAGCTGTCAGCATGCGCCCGGCAAGGGGGCCGGTGCGGTGATAGTCGGCAGGGACATGCCTGAGGATGCCGTCCAGTTCGACCGCCACCGTGCGGTGCACGGGGCCAGCCTCCTTCTGGCCGGGTCGGTGCTTGTTTTGCGCGTCGGGAAGGCGCGGGGGCTGGGTCACCGCACCGTTGGCCTTTCGGCGGCGAGGGGGATGTCGTAGCGCATCCAGGACCGCATGGCCGCGGCGGTGTGGACCTGGCCAGTACCCACTGTGCGATAGCCGTCGAAGGTCCAGGCCGTCACCTTCAGGAAACGGCCTTCGCCTGTGTGGATGTTCAGTTCCAGGTTGAGGTAGACCGGACGCTTGGCGACAGCGAAACCCTGCCAGGAGTGGTCCCAGCGGAAGAGGCCGCCGAGATCGGGGTCTTCCCACACCGGGAGGCGGTTGGTTCGGTGGGCTGCCCTGCAGTTCAGGATCCACAGGTCTGTGTGCGCCTCCCGGGCCATGACCTCTGCGGATGGGAGGCCCCTGGACTGCGCTTCGGCCCGCTTGCCGCAGCGGAGGTAGCAGTCGGCCCGCCGGTTCCCGATCCGGATCTCGGTTTCCACTCCCCAGCCCTTGATCTCCTTGTGCCACCCGGACTCGGTCACAGGGCGCTCGCGTACCGGATGAGTTCGGCGTCGTCCTCGTCCAGGCCGAGGTTCTCCGGGCCGACGTCGGCGAGGTAGTCGGCGAGGGTGAAGATGCCGGGGCGGGTGTCGATGGCGACGAGCAGCCGGTCGTACCGCTTGAACAGGGCGAGGATGCGGGCGCCGCGGTTGCGTTGTGCTTTGGCCTCCTCGGAGGCTTCCTTCGCCACATGGTCGAGCCGGTCGGCTTCCATGTAGCAGCGCTCGGCGAGCGGGGGGAGAACCTCGAAGATGCGGTCGGTGTCCTCGATGACGAGCTGGCGAGCGGTCTTTTCGGTGATCTCACCGCCTTCGCCGATCAGGACCTTCGCCACGACTTGTTCGTCGTCGGCTCCGACGGCCCGCGGGCCGGGCACCGCGACGCCGTCAGGGTCGGGCGTGCCAGCTCCGCAGCCAGGGGCCGCCGTGCCGGTTCCGCAGCCGGGGGCCTCGGTCGGGACGCCGGTCGGGATCGGGCCGGCCGGGCCGGCCAGGGCTGCGAGGAGCAGTTCCTTTCGGACTTTGTGGAACGAGGTGGTGCACAGGGATTTCACCATGCGGTCGACCACCGGGCGGTACTCCGGGGAGAGCACCTTGATGTTCGTGTGGACTGTTCCCTGCATCCGGGCGAGCTGTTCTGTGTCAGTGCCGCCCTCACGGATGGAGCGGAGGGCTTCGCGGTCGAGTACGTCGCGGACGGCGTTGGGGTAGCGGCCGGCGGACCTGGTGGGGATGGGCATGGGTTGCCTACTTTCCGGTGACGAGGCGGATCTTGTGGGGGCGCTTTTGCAGGACGCGGTCGGCCCAGGAGGTGACGGACTCTCGGAAGGACTCGACGGACTCCCAGACATCGGGGTCGTCGATGTCCAGGAAGTCGTCGGGGCCGAGGAGGAGGATCTCTCGGCACTTGTGGGCCAGGTCGAAGTAGCGGATGGTCCAGTCGGCGCGCGGATCGCGTGTGTCGGCGCCGATCAGCTTGTTGAGCAGGTCCTCGTCCGGGTCGGGTACCGGGCGCATCTGCTCGCGCACGTACCGGGCGACGTCCTGGTCTTGGAGGACCTCGCGTACGGCTGGGGCCTGGAGTACGGCCAGGGCCGCGGTCGGGGTCTTGGTCAGTTCGGCGAGTACGGCCTCGCGGACGTCGTCGCGGTCGAGCTGGGCGACGATCGCGCTGGGGGTCTGCTCTGGGGTGTCGGCTGATCCGTCTGCCAGGCCCAGGGCCCGGCAGTACTCCGCGGCGTCCAGCACGGTCGGCCACCCTGCCCGTTCCGCGCTGCCCAGTCGGCCCAGCAGCAGCCCGACGCGGTGGGCGCGCTCGGCGAGGTCGGTGATGCAGGCCGTGGTCACGCACTTCCACGGGACGACGATGGGCGATGTGATGAGGCGCTCACGAAGCGAGTCGGCTGCCGCCGTCGTCACGCGGCGGTACTTGTCGAGGGTGTGTGCGGAGTAGCCGAGTTGCTTCGCCAGCGGCTCAAGGGCGTTGATCCCGCTCAGGGCGGATTGCTCGACGATTTCGGTGCAGATGGAGCCGAGGCCGAAGCGGGCCGCGAGTTGTGTCCGTGACGCCTGAAGGTCCTGCTCGGCGAGGGCTCTCGCGTGTTCGAGCTGTTGGTCGGTGTAACCGGGGTCGGCGCTGCCGCCCGGCTGGATCCACACGTTGTCCATGGGCGAGGACGCTAGATCGCCAAGGGGTTCGCACCGTACACGGGCCACTCGAACGGTGGCTGCCGAACAAGCCTCCACGACCAAGATCTCGAAAACCCGGATTAAGGCCCTCGGTGCCCGAGAAGGTGGTTTGACCCGGCCGGATCGGGGGCCTGAGGCTGCCCTGCGTTGTAATCCGATCTTCGGAGGAGAGGCAGTGGAGTCCGCAGAGGTACAGCAGGAACAGAGCGTCGGATACCCGTCGTTCGTCGGCGGGATGTGGGAGAGGGAGTGGGGGCGTCTCCGTCTCGACGAGGAGGACCTCAAGCTGGTCGGGAAGAAGCGGGGGGCGCATAGCCGGCTCGGGTTCGGCGTGCTGGTGGCGGTGGTGCGGTTCCTCGGCCGCTTCGAGACCGACCTGGACAGAGTCCCCGAGGAGCTGGTCCTGCGTGTGGCCGAGCAGCTCGGCATGACAGAGGATCCGCTGGCCGCGATCAGGCTCTATGGGCAGAACCGCGAGCAGGTTCGAGTACATGCCCGAGAGATCGCGGAGGAGTACGGATGGACTTCGTACTCGGCTGGCAAGGCTTGGCTCGTCGAGCAGCTGGAAGCCCACCTGAAGATCACGACGGACGGCCCGACAGCTCTGATGGTCTTTGCGGTGGAGAGGCTGCGCAAGGAGCAGGTCCTCCTGCCCAGCTACACAACTCTGCGGGCAAAGGTGGTGAAGGTCCGTGACCAGGTCGATGAGAAGCTGTCGAAGACGCTGTGTGGGAAGTTGACCGCTGAGCAGATCAGGGTGATCGACGGACTGATGAAGGTCTCCGCCGGAAAGGGCATCAGCGGACTGGAGCAGCTGCGCCGCGGGGTCGCGGAACCGTCGTGGTCGGCGTTTGAGAAGGCGCTGTCTCGTGTGGACGCGATCATGGGTCTCGGGTTCGTCGATGTGGATGTCTCCGCTGTCCCCGATCGCAAGCTGGCGCAGCTGGCAACCCACGCCATGACCGAGCGGGTGTCCCGACTTGCAAACCAGAGCGGCAAGCGGGCCGCCGTTCTGGCAGCGATCAAGGACATGGAGAAGCACGCCCTGGACGACGCGATGGACATGCTCGACAAACTGATCACCCAGCAGTTCCTCAACCGCCCCAAACGGCTGGCCGACAACGACATCATCGCCGCCTACCCGACGTTCGCCCCGGCAGGCGCCTTGGTCGCGCAGGTCATGCTCGCCGTGCTGAACGCGGTGAAGGAACAGGTCGACCCCGAGACCGGAGAGATCACCGACCCTCACACCGACACGTACTCCATGCGGGCTCTCATCGAGGGGTTCGCCAGCCGGTACACCGTCGAGGCGGCGGCCGAGATCCTGGCCGCGAACACGCCCTCTCCCGGCTCCGACACCCACGCCGGTCGCCGCGCCAAGATGCTGGAGCGGTACCCGGCCCTGCGCTCCCTCATCCCGGTACTCGTCGACAGAGTGCCCTTCGGTGCCACCCCCGCGGGCCAGCCGGCGCTGACGGCACTGTGGTCCCTGCCCGACCTCCTCGACCGCGAGGACCTCCGGCTCGGCGACATCGACACCACGCTGCTGACCGGCTCATGGAAGGGTCTGGTGCAAAGTGACCCGGATCCGACTTCCGACACCGTGGACACGAAGGCGTACGCCTTCTGCGTGCTGGAGACCTTCCACCATCAGCTGTGCCAGCGGAACATTTTTGCCGTCGGCGCCTCGCGCTGGGGGGACCTACGCGCGGCTCTAATTTCTGGTGAGGCCTGGGAGGAAGCCCGCCCTGCCCTGCTCACCAGTCTCGGTCTGCCCGGGAGCCCCGAGCCGTACCTGGCAGAGGCCCGCAAGACCCTGCACGCAGAACTCACCGATGTCGCCTCGCGCGTGCCCGAGGGCTACAAGGTGCAGCTCGACGACGGCACCTTGGCCCTGCGCAAGACGCCGGGCGTGCCTGCGAGCCTGGCCAGGCTGTACCGGCAGGTGAACAAGATGCTCCCCCGCGTAGAACTGTCCCAGGTGGTGGTGGAGGTCCTCAGCCGAACCGGCGGTGCCAAGGCGTTCACCACCCTCAACGGCAGTCCCTCCCCGTTCACGGAGTTCGACCTCTCCCTCGCTGCCGTCATGGTCGGACTCGGCTCGAACCTGGGACTCCAAGCCGTCGCGGAGGAAGAACGGGAAGGGGTGCGGGAGACCTTGACCCTCGCCCGGCTCGACCTGGTCAACCGCACCTACTTCCGCCCCGAGACTATCGATGCCTTCAACACCCTGATGCTGGAGAAGCAGGCCGAGTATTCCGTTACCAGCCTGTGGAACGAGGGACGACGACTCGCCATCGTCGACGGCCTGCGCTTCGTCATCCCTCCCGGCTCCACCAACCTGCGCATCGCCCCGCGCGGCGAGACGGAGGTGACCTGGATGACCGTGATCACCGAGCGGGCCATCCAGCTCTCCGGCCGCCTGGTCAGCGGAAGCCCGAGCGCCGCCCTGGAAGCACTCGACACCCTCACCGCGCGCCGGCGCGGCCGAAACGACGAGCCCGAAACCAGCCCCGCCCCCGCAGCAGACGCCATCGTCGCCAAACCCGGAACGCACGAGGACCTCGTCTTCGGCCTCCTGACTCTCTCCGGCTACTCCTACCAGCCCACCCCGAAGCAGCTGACCTCCATCAAGCTGTGGCGCACCGAGGGATCGGCAGACTACGGCCCCCTGCAGGACGCGACGCGGCGACGCATCGACCTGGCCCGGATCACCGAACACTGGGACGAAATCCTGCGCGTCATCGGCTCCATCCGCCAAGGAGTCATCAGCGCACACACCGCCCTGCGTATCCTCACCCGCGACGGCCGGCCCACCCGACTCGGGATGGCGATCGCCGACGTCGGGCGGATCGCGAAATCACGCCACCTACTCCGCCTGTTCGACAACCCTGAGTTCCGTCGCCAGATCGAAGCCCAAAGTGCCCTGCATGAGGCCCGCCAGCGACTCGCCAAGCGCATCTGCCACGCCGTCGACGGTCCGTACCCGGAATACCTCCCCGGCCTGGAAGAACAACTCGGCGCCCTCGGCCTCGTCCTCAACGCCGTGGCCCTCTTCAACACGATCTACATCCAGATGATCGTCGACAAGCTCCGCGCCCAAGGCCACACCGTCCTGGACACCGATATCGCCCAGCTCTCCACGCTCCTGTTCGGCCACATCAACATGCACGGCCGATTCCACTTCGAGCTGGACACCGGAGCCACCCGCACGATTCCCGACCCCGAGCCAGAAACCTCCCCCACCTCCGAGCAAGCCCCCACCGACAGGCTCGACCCGAACCACGACTGAACGGCCAACCCCTCAACCCGAACTCTCCCGCCGAGGCCGGAACCTCCCCCGAGGTCCCGGCCTCATCCGTATGCACCCAGCCGGCTCCCGAGCTCGCGAACCTGACAGAACAGGCACTTCGGACCCCACCACCCGAGTCAACTTCGGTGATCGGGCTTTCAAAATTCCTTCGCCTGCCCCCACCAAGTCAAAGCGACACAGCTCCTGACCTGCAAGAACTCCCCTTAATCCACCTTTTAGAGATCTTGGTCTCCGATAGGTTAGGTCCGCCGCGACGTGATCGCCTCGACCTGATGCGTGCTCCGCCAGGGGCGACCGCGGCCACTAGCCACGCAGGCCGCGCTGCACGGGGCGTGCGGTGCTCTTCTCCGAGCGGCGGGCCGGCTCTCCTTGGCCTCGGCCATGACGGTCAGCGCCAGGTCGTCCAGAGCCGCAGGAGCAGGTCAAGGTCTCCGGCCAGCGCGTTCTGGAAGGCAACGGCGTAGATGCGTGCCCGGTACTCGTCGGGTCCGCCGGTGAGCGTCGCCGCGTACTGGGCGCCCAGCACCGCGCCAAGGCACGCGCCCCCTCCGGCCCTCGGTCGCGTACGGGTACCGGAAGCGTCTAATCCGCTAGGGTCTGAGGTGGCAGACCACGCCTGCCAGTACCTCAGCCGGATCAGCCCCCCACGCACCGGCCGCGGTCAAGGGTCACGGACTCGCGTGCAGTCGACGGATCCGTTGTGACCTTGCTGCGGCATGGGCGTGGGCGTGCCTGGTGAGGAAGATCGTGACGCAGGAAAAGAAGCGCAAGGCGGCTGCACGCGCGGTGCAGGAAGCAACCGGGTTGCGGTACACCGCCGCTCTGCGGCTGGAGGCCGCTTCCAGGCCGACTGATCGGCCGTCCTTCCCCTTGGGCACGCTGCTGGCGGAGTGCGCAACCAAGCCGGCGGCGGAAGTCGACTGGGGCGAGGACATCTTCACCGACTACGTGCCCGACCTCTTCGAGTCGGACATCGTCGGCGGCGCCATTCCCTTCACCTCCGTACTCGCGCTGGCTGGGGCCCTCTCCGCGTACGGGCCCAAGGATGAGCTGAGGGTCGAGTACCTGGATCCGCTGGACGAGGCTGTCGTTGCCAGCCGTCGCCGGCGGTTCCTCATCAGGATGCTGACCGGTGGGATCGAAGAGCTCTGCCGCAAGCCCGGCTGCCACGAGCGGCCGACCTTGGAGCGCATCATCGATTACTGCGAGTACCACGTCGCCCGATGCGACACGCAAGCCCTGGTCAGCATGGCCATCGATCTCGGCACAGATGACCGCGTGGACGTTGACGACGCCCTGGAGCGTCGGGGCGGCAGCCGGAAGCGGACGTGCTGATCCGGGCAGCCACCGCCCGGGGGGGCATTCAACGCGGTACGTGACGCGTTCGTGCACGCGGCCTACATGGACCCGTCGGACATCGACGACATGTTCATGGAGGAGACAGCCGCGATGGACATGCGCCACGCGATCGAGCGGGAGGAAATGCGGCTCCTGGCCGTCGCACGATCCGAGTACCGGAGCATCCGCAACTTTGCGAGCGCCTGTCGAGCGTGCGGGCAGGATCTGCGATGGCGCGGCTTCGACTTGCAGGTACCACCGGACTACTGCACCCCGGAATGCGCGCGGTCGGCACCCAAGACGGTCCAGACCCTCGACCCCTGGGAGATCGCGGAATGCCCGTTCTGAACCCGCGAAACGGGTAAGCCGCAGCTGGTGCGACGCTCGTTGGTGTAAATCGCCGCCCGGAGGAACCACCTACGTCGGACGGGCGGCGTTCACCGGGCATGAACGATGAGGGCCTGGTGACCATCGAAATCCGAGGGCGTGAGCCCGCTGCCCTGGCGGCGGCGGCGCGCAACTCTGATCTGTTCCGGTCCAGCGGCCCCTGCCGGCTCCGTCGAACCCCCGGCCAGCCGGACGTACAGGTTCTCGTCTTCGCGGATGTTCACCGAGGCCCTGGAGAGGGCGGATACGACGATGGTGACGCCTCGCATGTGAGCACCCCGGACTGGGATCCGGGGTGCTCACATGTATCCGCAGCAGCCCGCTCCTACGAGGATCGGTCACCGTCGGGCTGACGCCGCTGATCCGTCTCTCCTGCCTGATCAGCGCCCACCCGTACTGGGAGCAGCGCGCTTGGAGCACTGCGGGCCGAGTGGAGCTGCAGCAGGCGGCGGAGGCCGGCCTGGATGCGGTGCGGGAGCCAGTCCTGGGTGCGCGGTCGTCGTGAGCGAGCTGGAGGCCCGGCTGCAGCAGTGGCGTGCTGTGCGGGCCTGGCTCGGCTGGCAGCAGCGCCAGGCCGATCAGGCCATCCGCGACCTGGAGGCACAGCTGGCCGCCGCCTCCTCCCACCGGGCCGGACCTCGGCAGCCCGCGTCCCGTCAGCCCCCGCCGCCGTCCGTGGTGGCGGCTCGGCCGGAGTGGACAGTGACGTCGATACGGACCGCCCACCGCCCGAAGCCGCTGAACGTCCACATCGGCAGTTGCACCTTCGACGACTACGGGAAGGCGATCAGCCGTGATGAGGCCCGGCGGCTGATCACGGAAGGTGTGGAGCCGTGTCCGTTCTGCAGTCCCGAGAACGCGCTCGGCATGACCGGCTGACCCCCGGTTCAAAGCCTGAGGCGGCCAGGGCGCTGGTCGCCTTTCAGTGGTGCCGCTGTGGGGTGTTCTCAGGCTGTGAAGGCGAAGTAGGTGCCGGTGGTGAGGCCGGAGAAGGTGATGAGCTGCCGGGGCTTGAGGCAGGTGAAGGCGATGTGCATCGCGATGCCCGCGGCGGCGGCGTACGGCGTCGTCCTGGGGAAGAGCAGCGCGGCGGGTAGCGCGATTTCCGCTGCGATGACGGTGGTTGCCAGCAGTCGCCAGATGCGGATGTCGCGGTGGGTGAGGTTGCCCATGTGGCGGCGGACGAAGCCGGGGATTGCGTGCTCGTGCCGGTAGGGCAGCTGGTCTTTGACCTGGGTGTAGGTGTGGATCCATTGGGCGAGGTAGAGGCCGGTGCGGAACTGGCGCGAGCGTGTCTTCTGCCAGGCGGAGTTCCAGTAGATGTCGGTGGTGATCAGGACGAGGAGGCACTGCGCCCAGGTGTTGGCGGTGCTGGGGGCGTGCGCGATGTGCAGGCCGTGGCCGAGGTCTCCGGCGGCCAGGAGGGCGGCTCCGGTCAGCAGGGTGTAGTGGATCGAGTTGGGGCTCTTGAGGTAGAGCATTTCCATGGCGGCTCCGGCCAGGACCAGCAGGAGTGAGGCCCTCGGTGCGAGACCGGCGGCCAGGGTGACGGCGGCGGCTGTGCGGATGATCAGCATGGGCCGGTAGGCGCTGGCGAGGAGACGGGTCCGGGTGGGACCGAAGCGCTGCTCGGTCAGGTGGAGGCTCAGGGAGCCGGGGACGAGTCGGTCCCAGCCGCCTTGGCCGATGGAGAGGGCGAACCGCAGGGCGAGGACGGTGCCGAAGACGATGCGGAACTGCTGGAGATGTCCGGGGTTGGTGGGGCGCTGGAAGCCGGAGGCGAGAGCGTCAAAGAACCACGACACGGCTGTTGCTCACCTCCACCCGCTGCTCGCCCCATTCGGACAGGAGCCGGCCGTGCCCGTCGATCCGGTCGTACCGGCCGCTGCGGACGAGATGGTTGACGATCGCTACGAGCTGGGGCGGACCGAGGAGGAAGGAGCCAGGGGTCAGGTGGCTGTAGGCGCTGACCGGTTCGGTGCGGCCGTCCTTGGTTCCGGTGAGGGTGACGATGATGAAGTTGCCCCGGCAGAACATTTTCCAGCGCAGCAAGCGGCCGGGCAGGCGGGTGAATCCCGAGATCATCCACGCCACGAGGGCGACGGTGACGGCGATCTGGGCAGCGGACAGCACGGATCCGTGCATGGGGGAGCCTCCGGGTTGGGAGGGTGAAGGTGTTGGGGGGCCGGCCCTGCGGGCGGGGCGCCCGGGGGTCAGCGCTCGGGCTTGGCGGGCCGCTGCATCAGCGCGGCGGCGGCCTCGTCGAGCGTGATCTTCTCGTTCAGCAGGTCGGCCATGACGTCCGTGATCGGCATCTCGACGTCGTGGGCGCGGGCCATGGCGAGGATCGCCTCCGCGCTCTTGACGCCTTCGGTGGTCTGCCTGGTGGCGGCCGTCGCCTCCGCGACGCTCAGGCCGTGGCCGAGGTGGGTGCCGAAGGTGCGGTTGCGTGAGAGCGGGGAGGAACAGGTGGCGACCAGGTCGCCCACGCCGGCCAGGCCCGCGAGGGTAGCAGGCTCGGCGCCCATCGCCGTGGCCAGGCGGGTTGCCTCGGCCAGCCCGCGGGTGATGAGCAGCGAGGTCGAGTTGTCTCCGAGGCCCATGCCTGAGGCGATGCCGACCGCGAGGGCGATGACGTTCTTCACGGCGCCGCCGAGCTCGCAGCCGATGACGTCGGTGCTGGTGTAGGGCCGGAAGTACGGGGTGTGGCAGGCCGTTTGGAAGCGGCGGGCGGCGGTTTCGTCGGGGCAGGCGATGGTGGCGGCGGCGGGCTGGCCCGCCATGATCTCGGCTGCCAGGTTCGGGCCCGACAGGACCGCGACCCGCTCCACCGGTAGGCCGGTCACGTCGGTGATGACCTGGCTCGCCCGTAGACCGGTACCGGCCTCGATGCCCTTCATCAGCGACACGATCACCGTGTCGGGCCCGATGTGCGGCGCCCATGCGGCGAGGCTGGTCCGCAGGGACTGGGCGGGGATGGACAGCACGAGGAAGTCCGCGCCGTCCAGGGCGGCGGCCGGGTCGGTGGTGGCCTTCACAGCGAAGGGCAGCTCGATGTCCGGGAAGTAGCCGGGGTTGCGGTGCTCGGTGTTGATCGTGTCGGCGATCTCGCTGCGACGAGCGTGCACGATGACGTCGGTACCGGCGTCGGCCATGATCTTGGCGACGGCAGTGCCCCAGGACCCGGCGGAGAGCACCGCTGCGCGGAGGGAACGGTGCTGGCTCACTGCGGGATCTCCTCGTGGAACGGGGGCCGTCCGCCGAGAGGGCGGGGCGCGGTCATCGTATCGGCCGTACCGGATGCGGCGGGATCGTGTGCGGGGCGCCTTAGGGTCAGCAGGACGGCGCGGCGGCCGGGAAGCTTGGGCAGCACCTGGTGCGCCTCGCGGAGCATCCGTTCGGTCTGGACTTCGCCGAGTTCGCGTCGCAGGTCGTCGGCGTGGGCGATCCACAGCTTGTAGAGGCGGTCCCACATGGCCGGCTCGGCGGGGCGCTCGTCCACGTGCTCCACCATGAGCCCGGCCGCATGGGCCTGCTGGTGCCAGGTGGGGTCGGTGCCGCGCCTCGTCGAGCGGGTCAGGAGGAGTCGGCCGCCCGGGGCGAGGACCCGGCCGAGTTCGCGCACCGCGGCGGTCCGGTCGGTGGCGGTGCCGAGGGCGTCCACGCACACGATGCCATGGGCATGGCCGCCGGGCAGGCCGGTGTGCTCCAGCTCCGCTACACGGAAGGCGGCCCGGTCGGCGGAGCCGAGGAAGTGGGCGCGGCGGCCAGCGGCCTGCGCGACGGCGACCGGGGAGAGGTCGAAGCCTTCCAAGCGCAGGGCAAGGGCGCGGGCCAGCCACAGGCCGATACCTCCGCTCCCGCAGCCGGCGTCCACGAGGAGCTGGCCGGGCCGCATCCGCAGGCGCGCTGTCATCAGCCCGAGCAGGGGCCAGTCGCAGGAGCTGGAGGCCGCGGTCTCGGCCGGGTAGTCCTCCCCCATCGCCTTCGCGTAGAGGCGGGCGACGAGATCGGTATGGGCGCGGGCGGTGTGGAAGGCGTCGTACTGGGCGGAACACCCGCCAAGCACCGCCGGGGTGGTGGTGTTCATCGGGACATCGACCTCCTGATCCGGGAGCGGGTGCCGGGGCAGACGACCTTCACGGCGTGGACCGGGCTGTTCGTGTGGGAGAGGTCCAGGGCGACCGGTTCGTGCCCGGTGGCGTGGGCGATCTCCACGGCCAGGTCGGCGGCCTGGACGGCGAAGCCGCCGACGGCCGCGGCGGAGTGGCCGGTCGCGTCCGGCCACGGCACGAGCCCGGAAGTCCGTGCGGGGCGGAAGGCCGGGGTGCCGGTGCTGCTGGGGGCGCTGGTGAGGTCGTCGCGGGTCCCGGAGATCGCGGTCAGCCGGGACTGCGCGGCTTCCGTCAGCGCCCGGGTCAGGGCGATCTCCGGAACGCTGTGGCAGCCGCCGCCCGCGAAGACCACTGGGAGGTCTTCCGACCACAGGTAGGCCACGCACACCGGCAGCCCGTACGGGCCGTTGACCATCGCGATCTCCAGCGACATGCTCGCGGCCGCGAGCTTGTCGAGAACCTCAACGGCGTGTTGGTCCTGGACCGTACCGGGTGCGATGAAGGTGCGCCAGGATCCGCCGTCCGCCTCCTCGCGGTACAGCACGTCGCGCTCCACCACCTCGAACAGGGCGTGCAATAGCGCCTCGTCCCGCGTGTTCCCGCAGGCCAGGCCGGTGCTAGTGGCGCGCAGCAGGTCCGGGCTCCAATCGGACCTGCGGGCCCGGCATCGGACGAGGTCGGCCGGGAGCAGCTGTTCCTGTCCGCTCACCAGGCCCGTGCCCGATGTCCACTCCCACACCATCTGGCGCAGGGTGTGGTCCGGGTAGGGGACGGTCATCGGCAGCGCGGCCACAGGGCAGTGGGGGGCGACCTCGACAGACGGGCCTCGTGCCGCAATCGGCAGGGGCTGCTCAAGGTGCCACAGCTCGATGGCCTCCATGACCGCCGACAGCTTCGCCAGCAGCGGGGATGCGCCCTTGCCCTGGGAGGTGCTAAGGGTCAGGGAGGCGGGCCGGATCGCCGTCCAGACCGGTAGCCCGATGCAGTCAAGGCCGGTGAGGTCGGCGAGGCGGGTGATCCCGAACTCGGGCAGCAGCCCGGCCACCGCCGCCCACGTCTGCTCGGGCGTCCGGGCGCGCACGGTGCCCGGCAGCGCCACCAGCTCGTCAACACGCATGACGGGCCTCCATCCTCTCGCTGCTCTCTTCCAGAAAGCCCGGGACGATCCGCTTGGCCGCCTCGACCGCGCGGGCACCGCAGCCGAGGCCGCGCGCGGATGCCTCCGCGTCGAAGTCCGCTCGTGGGCACTGCCACACCCGCAGCAGGATCTGGCGGGTGAGGTGGTCGCGCACCGCGTCGGTGGAGAAGCCGGGCCGGCTGCGGTGCATCCGCCCGAGGGCAGCGGCGTACCGGGCGACCGCCTTGCGGTCCTGGCCGCTCTCGCCTTCCAGCAGCAGGGCCACGCTCGCTTCGTCCCGCAGATCGAGCGGCGGGTGAAAGACCTGATGGGCGGGCACGTCCCCGCCCGTGAGCTGGGCCAGGCGCACGGCGAGCGGCAAACTGGGCCCGTCGGCCGAGTTCAGGGAGCGGTGCTCAAGATAGGCCGTCCACCTCGTACGGAAGTGCGGGTCGAAGACCTGCTGGTAGACCAGGCGGTCTTCCGTGGCCAGCTCCAGCCCGTCGACGGCGGTACGGGTGAAGGCGTTGGACCAACGCCGGAAGTACGTCGTCTCCCAGAGCGCCGGAGCAGGCCGGGTCTCGGCCGGCTGCGCCCACCCGATCAGCGCGATGTGTAACGCGGTGAGGGCGTCGGCGCGTTTGAGGTCGCCGAAGTGCCGGTTCTGGTCGAGGCGTCCGGCCAGCCAGGCGGCGAAGTCTGTCTCGCCCAGGCGGCGGCACACGGCCCACACCGCGGCCGTGGTGCGCTGCGGGTAGTAGACCGCGCGCAACGCCTCCAGGAGCTGAGTGGCCCGCTCTTCGTCGAGTACGTGGGCGGCCTGGGCCAGGTGCAGGACCTGCCGGAGGTTGACGACGGGCCAGGTCAGCGCGCCCCACTGCCCGTCGGGGGCTTGCCCGACCGCCACCTCGTCGTCGCCATCGATCTCTCCGCGCACGTAGGAGGTGTAGATGGTGCCGACGCCGAGCATCCCGAACGGCGCGAGCTCGGCCGCCCGCAGCGCGCCGATGCTCGCCGCGCCCATCACGGAGATACCCCGGCCCATGGCGGCCAGGATCTCCTTGTGCCGCAAGGCCAGCGCCTGGTGGTAGACGCCGTCGATGAGAACCACCGTGTCGCCGCTGCGCAGGGCGCTGTCGAACAGGTCGCCGTGCCGGACCGGCGGCCGTACCCGCACGCCGGGCACGGCGAGCTGCGGCTCGGTCTTCGCGAGCGTCGGCCCGACGAACACGTGAATCACCTTGGGACCTCCAGACGGCAAGGGTGTGAAAGGTGAGGGCAGGCGCCCCTCCCCCGGCCCCGTGGGGAGACAGACAGGGGAGGGACGCCCGGCTCAGGGTGTTCGAGGGGCGGCTACTCCTCGTCGAAGACGTCCTGGGCGACTACCACGGCTTCGGCGACCTCTTCCATCGCCTCGGCCGGCGTCGCGGGACTGGCGGCTGCGGACTTGGACTGCTCCACGGTTTTCTCCTTCTTCATGTGTTGCGGTTGCGGACGGTACGGACGACCAACCGTCCGCACCGGTGCTGGAGCGGGCCTTGGGGCTGGTCGCCTGCGGGTCCACTCGCCCGCCCCGGAACGGGGCGGGGGTCTGGGGGTTTTCAGCCCTGGGTGAGGGTGACGTGGTCGGCGACGATCCACTCCACTCCGCCGCCCTCGGGGCGCAGGAAGATCGCGCACGGGTTGATGCTGTGGGTGGCGGGATCCTCCCACTCGCCGATGAACTGGACGACGCCTCGACGTCCGCCGTCTTCGACGGCCACCGCGCCCTCGCGGAGCCAGCGAGGGAGCTGACGGTCGGCCATGGCGCGGCGGGTGGCCGCCGATCGGAGAGGTCGGAGGTTCTTCGAGGCGGGACTGTTCATGCTGTGTCCTTGGTCCGGTGGCTCAGCGGGGGGACGTGCGGAGCACGAGATGGGCGCGGGCGCCTTCGTCCATGCGCTGCCGGCCGGCCCAGCCGTCCATATAGGCAGGCAGGTTCTCGGGTATCGCCCAGCCTTGGAGTTCGCCGGGGAACGGCCTCGCCAGCACTTGGAGGTAGAGAGATCCTCCGGGGCGAAGCCACCGATCGCGGACCTGGCGCAGCAGCCGTTCGGGGTCGCACAGGTAGCGCGTGGTCATGCGGGCGACCACGAGGTCCACTCCGTCGACGGGGAGCCCGGGGGGCGGGCCCGTCTCGGCGTCGTGGGCCGCGTACGACAGGCCGGTCCCCTGCCCACGGACCCGGGCGAGGCGCAGGTTGTGGGGCGAGAGGTCGAGTCCGGTCACGTGGTAGCCGTGCGCGTGGTGGAGCCAGTGCGCGAAGCGTCCGGTCCCGCAGCCGACTTCGACCGCCGTACGGCCGGCTCGCCCGGTGACCGCGTGCTCGGCGACGAACCACTGCTCTGCGGCGGTGATCGGGCCGTGCGCCGCGATCATGTTCAGGTCCCAGGGACCGGGAGTGCTGCGGATGGTGCCCGGCTCAGGCGGCGGGTAGGCGGGACGACTCATGGCGTGGTCCTTGGGGTGGCTGTCGCACGGGAGTGGGTGGGCCGTACTGAGGACCGTAGGTTCGCCCGCGGGAAGCAACGAGGACGTATCACAGGACATTTGACGGGAGTAACGTCAGGGTTCTCACTCTGGGTGGCCGCGATCTCACGGCCGCCGTACTCCGCGAGGTCCGCGACCGGGGGTAGGCATGTCCCGACCGGGAAACAGCAAGTTCGCCGATGCTCGTCGGCTCTTGGGCTGGCACAGCCAGAGCGATGTCGCCGACGCCTACGAGGCCCACTCGGCGCTGCTCGGGGAACCCACGACTATCACCGTGCGACAAGTCCGCCGGTGGGAGTTGGCTGACCCCGGTTGGCCCAAGCGGAAGATGACCCGGCGCGTCCTGGAGTCGATGTTCGGGGTGCCGCTCGCCGAGCTCGGCTTCATTCCTCCCGCCGTGGGGAAGGACTGCGTCGACCAGGAGGAGGAGTCCATGCGCCGACGTTCCTTCCTCGGTGGCTTCGTCGTGGGCGCGGCGCCGCTCCTGGGCCCCACCGGCCAGGGCCGGCTCGCCGCCGCTCTCGCCAACGCCCGCCGCTACAGCGACCACGCCCTGGTCGGCCATCTGCGCTCCGCGCTGGACGAAGCCGCGCGCAGCGACGGACGCACCGGACCGCGCCAGGCGCTGCCCACCGCGCTGGAGCTTCTCGCCGTCATCGACGAACTCGCTCGGGACACCCGCTCGTCCGTCCGCCGCGAGCTGCTCATGGTCGGCGCCCGCGCCGCCGAGTTCACCGCGTTCCTGCACCGCGACGCCGGAGCGCCGCCCCAGGTCACCCTGTACTTCCACGACCGGGCCATCGAGTGGGCCAGCATCACGGGCGACGGTCCGATGCACGCCTACGTGCTGCTCCGCAAAGCCCAGGCCGCCGATCGCAGCGATGCGGCCCGCATGCTCGACCTCGCCCACGCCGCCGCCCAAGGACCCTGGAGGCTCCCCCCGCGCGCCCGCGCCGAAGCCCTCCAGCAAGAAGCCCGCGCACTCGCGCTCACCGGCGCCCCGCCCCACTCCGTCGCCCGCACCCTCGACCAGGCCCACGATGCCCTCGCCGCCGCGGCCCCGGCCGAGCCGGCGACCTGCACCGGCCCGCTGTGCGCCGGGTACCGCGAGAACCGGCTGATGGCCCAGAGCGCGATCTGCCACCGCGAAGCCGGACAGCCCCAACAAGCAGTCACCCTGCTCCGCCAGCACCTGGCCGAGGGCGCGTTCGCCACGCGCGATCGGGCCTTCTTCACCGCCCACCTCGCCGGGGCCCTGGCCGCCGCCGGACAGCCCGATGACGCCGCTGCCACCGGGCTGTCCGCACTCCAGCTCGCCGCGGTCCCCGGCTTCGGCCAGGCGCTCGGCGAACTACGGCGCACCGCCGGGGACCTCCGCCCTCACTCACGGCGGCCCGCCGTACGTGAGCTGCGCCGGGCCCTGACCGCCCTGCCGGTCTAACCGGCGAGGAAGCCGCAGACCCTCTCGATCACAGCGGCCTGCCACACCTGGGTCTGCGGATCTGCGTACTGCGGATCCTCATGCACGGCGAAGCCGTGCTGCGCTCCGTCCAGCTCCATCAGCTCGGCCGGCCCTCCGAACACCGGGAGGTAGCGGCGGGAGGACTCCACCGGCACGAACGTGTCCTTCGTCCCATGCACGAGCAGGGTTGGCACCCGGACTTGGCGCAGGTAGACGTCCGGGTCGAGGTAGAACACCTCGTTGTGCAGGGCCCGGCCCAGCTCCCACGGTGACTTCTCCGTGTATCCGCGCTCGTCCAGGTCTCGGGCGGCGGACGCGGTGATGTAGTCGGCGTCGAAGTACGGGCGGCTGGTGACGTACCGCTCCCGGTAGTCCAGACGCGGATTGAGCAGCACCAGACGGTCGACGTCCTGCGGCCGGTAGGCCGCGTGGAGCGCGGCGGCCCCGCCGGAGAACGAGGCCGCGATCACGTGCACCGGCCGGTCCACGCCCGCCTCGGTGCGCAGGTGATCGCTCGCGGCCCGGATGTCGTTGGCGACTCCCGCGATCGTCACCTCCTCGGCCCGGCCACCGCTCGCGCCGTGCGCACGCAGGTCGAACCGAAGGCATTGCACGCCCTCGCGGGCGAGCCCGGCGGCGAGCCGGGTGAAGAACCCGCCCTCCTGCCGGGTCACCCCGGCACCGTGCACGAGGACAGCCACACCCACCGCCGTGCGCTCGGGCACCGTCAGCGTCCCCGTTAGCGCAGTGCCGTCCAACGATCCGAACGCGACGTCCAACTCAGAGGTCATGGACAGATCGTAGAGAACACGCTTACCGGGGACGAGGGTGCCGAAGGATCCGCAGTTGCCCGCGATCGAGCCGCTGCCTAGGTCCTGTCCGGCGGATCATTGCCCGCGGCAGGTGAGCCCGGGCAGTGATCCACCGGACGCGACGGGAAACGGGCGTCACGCCATGGAGAACTTGGCGACGTACTCGTCGAAGGGTTCGATGCCGACTTCCGCACGGAGTTCGTCCATGCG
>NZ_JBEYVX010000055.1:0-39992 GCF_040644195.1 Streptomyces sp. NPDC047014
TCAGCGCCGATGGTACTGCAGGGGGGACCCTGTGGGAGAGTAGGACGCCGCCGAACAATCATTGTGGGAAAGCCCCGCACCAGCCCTTTCAGGGTTCGGTGCGGGGCTTTTCTGCGTTCACGGGCCGGTCGGGTGACCCGACGCCCGGCCGGGCACGGCGGAACCCGTTCCGCCTGCCTGGGCTCCGTACTGTGGGGCCATGGGCTATGACCTCGTCATCTTCGACAACGACGGCGTGCTGGTGGACAGCGAGCCGATCGCCAACAGCGTCCTCGCCGGCTACCTGACCGAGCTGGGGCACCCGACCACCTACGAGGAATCGGTCCGCGACTACATGGGGTCCGCCGTGCACCGCGTGCACGACCTCGTCCAGGAGCGGACCGGGCAGCGGCTGCCCGCGGACTTCGACGAGACGCTGGAGGCCCGCACCGCCGCCGCGTTCGAGCAGGAGCTGAAGCCCGTCCCCGGGGTCGAGGACGTCCTCGGCGCGCTCACCGCCCACGGGATCAACTACTGCCTCGCCTCTTCCGGTACCCACGAGCGCATCCGCGTCGGGCACCGGGTGGCCGGACTCGACGGCTGGTTCGAGGAGGAGTGGATTTTCAGCGCGGCCGATGTGGGCCGCGGCAAGCCCGCCCCGGACCTCTACCTGCACGCGGCGCGGCAGATGGGCGTCGAGCCCTCCCGCTGCGTGGTCATCGAGGACAGCCCCCGGGGCGTCGAGGCCGCCGTGGCCGCCGGGATGGACGTGTACGGGTTCACCGCCGTGATGCCCGCCGAGCAGCTGCCCGGTGCCACCGGGTACTTCGGGGACATGATGCGGCTCCCGCTGCTCCTCCAACTGCCTGTGTGATCTCTCTACCCACGGGTAGCCCCGGGGCCTACGCTGACCCGCCATGACCGATGATGTGCGGCTGCGGCGCGGCCGCGGTGCGCTGGGGTTCAGCTTCTTCGTGCAGGGCGTCACCTTCGCCCTCCTCGTCACCCGGATCCCGGCCGTCCAGGACCGGTACGGGATATCCGACGGGCTGCTGCCCGTCTTCCTCGCCGCCGTCCCGGTGCTGGCCGGCGCGGCCAGCGTCGCCACCGAGCACCTGGTGAAGCGGGTCGCGCCCAGCGTCGTACTGCGGTGGGCGCAGCCGCTGGTGCTGCTGTCCCTGCTGGGCGTCGGCGCCGGCGACCGGATGTGGCAGGCGGCGGTGGCCCTGGGGGCGTTCGGGCTGGCGGTGGGTGCGCTGGACGCCTCGATGAACATGCTCGGCGTCAGCCTCCAGCGGGCGTACGGGCGCAGCATCATGCTCGGCTTCCACGCCTCCTACAGCCTCGGCGGGATCCTCGGCGCCTCGGCCGCCTGGGCGGGGGCGCACTGGCATCTGGACCTCTTCGTGGGCTATCTCCCGGCGGTGGCGGTGCTGTTGCCGCTGGCGCTGCTGGGGAGCCGGTTCTACGTCGACCACAAGGCCCCGGGGGAGGGCGCCGGGGGCGAGGGGCTGGGCCGGGGCGGGTTCGGGCTGTTGCTGCCGCTGTGCCTGGTGATGGCGTGCGCGTACATCGGGGACTCGACGGTGGCGAACTGGAGTGCCAAGTACCTCCAGGACGTGCTGGGCAGCTCCGAGCAGCTGGCGACCGTCCCTTACAACGTCTACATGGTGACCACGCTCGTCGGGCGGGCCGTCGGGGACCTGGGCGTGCGCCGGTTCGGGGCCGTGGCCGTGGTGCGGGCGGGGACACTGGTGGCCGCGGGCGGGTTCGGTGTGGTCGCGGCCGCTCCGGGGCCGGCCGTGGGCATGCTCGGCTTCACGCTGCTGGGGATCGGGCTGTGCGTGATCGTGCCGCAGACCTTCGCCGCGGCGGGCCGGCTGTTCCCCGGGGCCTCGGACACGGCGGTCGCGCGGCTGAACATCTTCAACTACGTCGGCTTCCTCGTCGGCTCCCCGCTCGTGGGTGCGCTGGGGGACGGGTGGAGCTACCGGGGGGCGATGCTCGTGCCGATGGGGCTGGTCCTGGTGACGCTGTTCCACGCCCGTTCGTTCGGCGCGGAGGGCGCCCGATACGGTGTCGACCATGAGCGGCCGCGGGTTGTTGATGTGGGACGAGGCGGTAACGGGGTATGACTTCGGACCGAGCCATCCGATGGACCCGGTGCGCCTGGCGCTGACCATGGGCCTGGTGCGCGCCTTCGGGCTGGACCGGGCCATGGAGGTACGGGCGGCCCGCGCGGCCGGGGACTCCACGCTGAGGCTGGTCCACCGGGAGGACTACATCGCCGCTGTGCGGGAGGTGTCCCGGGATCCGGGGGTGGCCGACGGCTCGTACGGGCTGGGCACCGTGGACGATCCGGCCTTCCACGGGATGCACGAGGCGTCGGCGCTGATCGCCGGCCAGTCCGTGGCGGGCGCGGAGGCCGTCTGGCGGGGTGAGGCCGCGCACGCGGTGAACTTCGCGGGCGGGCTGCACCACGCGATGCCGGGCGGGGCGGCCGGATTCTGCGTGTACAACGACGCGGCGCTGGCGATCGCCCGGCTGCTGGAGCTGGGGGCCGAGCGGGTCGCGTACGTGGACGTGGACGTGCACCACGGGGACGGGGTGCAGGAGGCGTTCTGGGACGACCCGCGGGTGCTGACGGTCTCCCTGCACGAGCATCCGCGGACGCTGTTCCCGCAGACCGGCTGGCCGGAGGAGACCGGCGGCCCGGCGGCCGAGGGCTCCTCGGTGAACGTGGCGCTGCCGGCCGGGACCGGGGACGAGGGCTGGCTGCGGGCCTTCCACGCGACGGTGCCGGAGCTGCTGGCGGACTTCCGGCCGAAGGTGCTGGTGACCCAGCACGGGGCCGATACGCACTTCGAGGACCCGCTCGCGCACCTGGCGGTCTCCCTGGACGCCCAGCGGGCCGTGCAGGAGGCGTGCCACGGGCTGGCGCACACGTACGCGGACGGGCGCTGGCTGGCGCTGGGCGGCGGCGGGTACGCGGTGGTGGACGTCGTACCGCGGTCGTGGACGCATCTGGTGGGAATCGCGGCGCACCGGCCGGTGGATCCGCTCGCGGCGGTCCCGGCGGCCTGGCGCGACGAAGTGTACGCACGGACGCGGCAGTTGGCGCCGGGCCGGATGACGGACGGGCGGACCCCGTCCTGGCGGGACTGGGAGGAGGGCTACGATCCGGCGGACCGCACGGATCAGGCCGTACTCGCCACCCGGCGGGCGGTGTTCCCGCTGCGCGGGATGCTGACCTGATGCATCGTTACGCCAACTGTGGGGCTGTTCGCCGGAATTGATGCCCCGGCAGGTGGGTTGGGGCAGCATCGGACGGGTGTTGAGCACCGGCGCGCTGCGTGCGCATCTGCTGGCCGCCCGCTTGGCCGGGCCCGTCGCGACCTCCCGGGAGGAGAGCCTGCGCAGCTACCGGCTGTTCGCGGCGGGCGATCCGCGGGTGATGCTCGGGCTGGATCCGGAGTGGGTCTGGGACGAGCGGGAGCTCCTGGGGCTGATGGCGCGCAAGTGCGGGGTCTCGGGGGATCCGGCGCATGTCAGCGGCCCGGACGTGATCGATCCGGAGCGCACGCTGGCCGCGCTGGACGCCTTCGCGGCGCGGCTGGCGGCGGCGGCGCGGGCGCGCTCGCCGGTGCTGTTCGGGACGGGGCATCCGCATCGGCTCCTGGGTTTCTACGCCGGTTTGGCCGAGGCGATGTCGGCGGCGGGATGTGTTGTCCTCACCCCGGCGCAGGGGGTGCATGTCGACATGGCGACCCGGTTCGGCGTACGCGCGCATCGCATCGCCTACGTACGAGGGGTCGCACTGGTGCGGGAACCCGGCGTGCGGGCGCCGGGAAGTGCGACCGGCGTGCACAGTCATTCGCCCCTGCCGGTTCGGCTGGCGCTGGAGGCCCTGGCGGAGGCGGGCGGACCGCTGCCGGAGCTGGTCGTGGGGGACCACGGCTGGGTCTGCGGTGCAGGTCAGCTCGGCGTGGAGGCGATCGGGCTGGCGGACACCGACGATCCCGCGCTGTTCGTCGGCGAAGCGGAGGGGCGGGTATCGGTGGCCGTTCCGGTTGATGACGGCGTGCGATCGGACTACTACCATCCGCTTGCCCGGTACGTGTTGGGCCGGGCGAGTCTGACGGGGCGACAGGAGTGGCCGTAGCTCCTCTTCCCCACTCGTATCACGCGCCCCTACTCTGGGGAGTGAGCGTGCGACGACGAGGAGTAACCGGAGGGGAAGCCGGTGCCCGTCATGCGCGGAAGGTCAAGGTGTGTCATGGCTGCTGGCGAGAGGCCTCTCAGTGAGGTTCAGTTCCTGACCGTGGCGGAGGTCGCCTCGGTGATGCGAGTGTCGAAGATGACCGTGTACCGCCTGGTGCACAACGGTCATCTGCCCGCGATCCGGGTGGGCCGGTCCTTCCGGGTCCCCGAGAACGCGGTCCACGAGTACCTCCGAGAGTCCTATGTGGGGGTGGAGTCGGCCTGAGACTGACGGCTCATGGCGCCTTCGTGACCCCTGCGAGGCACTCGGATTACAGGCTCGGAGCTCGGGCGGGTAGGCTAGGCCGACGTAGGTCGTGTGGGCCCAGACGCCCCGCACCAGTGAAGAAGAAGTGAGCGAGGGTAGTCGTGGGCTCTGTTATCAAGAAGCGGCGCAAGCGGATGGCCAAGAAGAAGCACCGCAAGCTGCTCAAGCGCACCCGCGTCCAGCGCCGTAACAAGAAGTAAACGGCAGCTGTACGTGTTCTCCGCAGCCCCTCCACCATTCTTGGTGGAGGGGCTGCGGTGCAGCCGGGGACTTTTTCTAGGGAGGCGCTGAGCTCGTGGGGAAGGTCGTACTCGTCACCGGGGCGGCCCGGCAGCTGGGCGGCCGCTTCGTGCGCCGGATCCAGCGGGATCCGGACGTCGAGCGGGTCATCGCGGTGGACGCGATGCCGCCACCGCACCGGCTGGGATCGGCGCAGTTCGTCCGGGCGGACATCAGGCAGTCCTCGATCGTCCGCGTCCTGGCCGAGCACGCCGTGGACACCGTGGTCCATCTGGCCGTCACCGGGGGCCGGGCGGGCGCGGGCGGCGCGTACAGCGCCGTCAAGGAGACCAACGTCATCGGGACCATGCAGCTCCTCGGAGCCTGCCAGAAGTCCCCGACGGTCCGGCGGCTCGTGGTGAAGTCCAGTACCAGCGTGTACGGGGGCACCCCGCGGGATCCGGCCGTCTTCACCGAGACCACCCCGCCCAAGTCGCTGCCCTCGGGCGGCTTCGCCAAGGACGCGGCCGAGGTCGAAGGGTACGTACGGGGCTTCGCGCGCCGGCGGCCGGACGTGGCGGTGTGCGTCCTGCGCTTCGCCAACATCCTGGGGCCCTTCGCGGACTCGGCGCTGGCCGACTACTTCTCCATGCCGGTGATGCCGACCGCGCTGGGCTACGACCCGCGGCTGCAGTTCGTCCACGAGGACGACGTACTCGAAGTGCTGCGGCTGGCGGCCCTGGAGCCCCGGCGCGGCACCCTGAACAGCGGGACCTTCAACATCGCGGGGGACGGCGTCCTGCTGCTGTCGCAGTGCTCGCGGCGGCTCGGGCGGCCCACGCTGCCGCTGCTGCTGCCGGCGCTCACCTGGGTGGGGTCCGCGCTGCGGGCGGTGGGGGTCACCGACTTCTCGCCGGAGCAGATGAGGCTGCTCACGCACGGCCGGGTCGTGGAGACCACGCAGATGCGGGAGGTCCTGGGCTTCGACCCCCTCTACACCACCACCGAGACCTTCGCGGACTTCGCCCGCAGCCGCGGGAACGGCCTGCTGCCGCCCGAGCGGGTCGGGCGGGCCGTGGACCGGGTGGCGGCCATGCTGGACGCGGACGGCACGCGGGACGACGCCGACACGGCTGAAGGAGCGAAGCGATAGTGGCGGACGCCAAGGTCATTCCGTTCGACGAGGACCGGCCGCGCCGGCGTACTCCCCGCCGGGTGCGGGCCGTTCCGCCGCCCGAGCCGCAGGAGATCCCCGAGGCGCCGGAGGCTCCGGAGGCCGCCGGGCCCGCCGGGGCGGGGCGCGGGGAGGGCTGGGACCGCAGGATCGCGGGCGGACTGGCCTTCCTGCGGCGGCGCATCACGGGCGAGTACGAGGTCGACGAGTTCGGCTACGACAAGGAGCTGACGGACCAGGTCCTGATGTCCCTGCTGCGGCCGGTGTACGACAAGTACTTCCGGGTCGAGGTGAAGGGCATCGAGAACATCCCGGCGAAGGGCGGCGCGCTGATCGTCGCGAACCACTCCGGGACCCTCCCGCTGGACGGGCTGATGCTCCAGGTCGCCGTGCACGACCGGCACCCGGCGCAGCGGCACGTACGGCTGCTGGCGGCGGACCTGGTGTTCATGCTGCCGGTGGTGAACGAGATCGCCCGGAAGGCGGGGCACACCCTGGCCTGCGCGGAGGACGCGCAGCGGCTGCTGGAGGCCGGGGAGCTGGTCGGGGTCATGCCGGAGGGCTTCAAGGGGATAGGGAAGCCGTTCGGGGACCGGTACCGCCTCCAGCGCTTCGGGCGGGGCGGGTTCGTCTCGACGGCGCTCCGGGCGGGCACGCCGATCGTGCCCTGCTCGATCGTGGGGGCGGAGGAGATCTACCCGATGGTCGGCAACGCGAAGACGCTCGCGCGGCTGCTGGGGATCCCGTACTTCCCGATCACGCCCACCTTCCCGTGGCTGGGGCCGCTGGGGGCGGTGCCGCTGCCGACGAAGTGGACGATCCAGTTCGGGGAGCCGATTCCCACGGACGGGTACGCGCCGGAGGCGGCGGAGGACCCGATGCTGATGTTCAACCTGACGGACCAGGTGCGGGAGCAGATCCAGCACACGCTGTACAAGCTGCTGGTGCAGCGCAGGTCTGTCTTCTTCTGACGCCCTTGGCGCCTTCCGGGGGTACGCGGACATGGCGGCGTGGGCCGGGGTACGCATACCCCGGCCCACACCCGTGTCCGGCGGCCCGCGGAGCTAGTCCGCGTCCTCCGCGCCGAGCCCGAGGCCCGGCAGCAGCCCCGGCAGCAGGGGCGGGATGGTGATGTCCGGCTTGGGCGCCTCGGAGGTGCCCGGGGTGGGCGGTACGGACTGCCCCGCGGGCGGGTTGAGCAGATCGCCCGTACCGCCGAGGAGGCCACCGGCCGGCGGCTTGCTGCTGCCGCCCGAGGGCGACGGCGCCGCCGGGCTGCTCCCGGAGGGCGTGCCCGAGGCGGGCGCGGACTGCTTCGCGCCGCTGGTCGGGGCGTCCGGCTTGGCGGGCGAGCCGGACGCGCCGGAACCGCCTCGCTGCTCCGGGGGCTTGGGGAGCAGGCTCTGCAGCGGCGCCACGTCTTCGTCTATGGCCTGGAAGACCGACTCCACCTCGCCGCCGACGTCCGTGAGCTGGACGGGCAGCTTCTCGCGCAGCTTGCCCCACGCGTCGCGGTGGGAGCGGGAGAACGAGGACAGCGTCTGCATCGGGCCGAGCGAGCCGTCCCGGTCGAACGCCGCCTGGAGCAGCCGGTGCCCCTCCTCGGCGTCGTGCTTGACGCCGGAGAGGGCGCGGCGGATGGCGCCCAGGGACTCGTGGTCCAGGGTGCCGGTCCGGCCCCGCTCCATCAGCCGGCGGGCCTCCGAGAGACGGTTGGAGGCCCGGTCGAGATAGAGCTCGCCGCGCTCCGCGTCGTCGTCGGCCATGCCCAGCTTGAGATCCTCCATGCCCCGTTTCACGGGGTAGAGGTGGTCACCGGGCAGGGCGTCGGAACTGGCAGCGGCCACTCCGCTGAAGGCCCCCGCGGCCACACCCACGGTGAGGCCGCCCGCTGCGATGCCCTTGGACCAGCGGGAGCGGGGCCGCATTTTCCGGAGCGGGGTCGCCCGGTGGGCGCCGCGGCCGGTCCGCTGCTCGGGCACCTGAGGGTCCGAGGCGGCACCGCCCCCGGCCCTCTCCTCCATCACCATGGCCTCCATGGCGGCCACGAGCTGGGCTCGTTGCACCACTTTGACCTCGGGGTCCAGCGCTGGGCGCGGCATACGTTCGCCGAGCACGCTCGCCAGGGCCAACAACCGGTCGTGGTCGGCAGGTTCGGCAGGTGCCTCGGACTGCTCGGCCGCCGGGTCCGGTTCCGAAAGGTCGGATGGGTTCCGATCCTCCAGGGCCTGGGCGAAGGCGTTCGCCCGCCGGTGCGGGGTCACGTTCGCGATCACTGGCGGCACCTCCTCTCGTCATGACGATCGACTCCCCAAGGTGTCCGGAAGGTTGCCTTCCTTGAGCACATCCACACTTTCGAGTGAGCGGCTTCGGGCAAGGCGTGTCCACAGGGAGCCTGCATTCCGCACAACGAGCGTCGCGGCACTTGGGTTACGGACGAAGGATGATCGGACCACAGCGTCATCGAGGGGTCACCGAATGTGTTGTGTCGTCTGGTCGGACCGTCAGCGGGCGTCTTCGGGGAGGAGGCGGGCCAGGGTGCGGACCGCCCGGTACTGGAGCGTCTTGATCGCTCCTTCGTTCTTCCCCATCACCCGGGCCGTCTCGGCGACCGAGAGGCCCTGCAGGAAGCGCAGGGTCACGCACTCCTGCTGCTGCGGGTTGAGTTTGCGCACGGCCTCCAGCAGGGCCGCGTTGGAGAGGGACTCCAGGACGGAGTCCTCGGGGCTGCGCTCGACCTCGTTCGCGTCGAGCATCTCGCCGGTGGTGACCTCCAGCCGGAAGCGGCTGGACTTGAAGTGGTCGGCCACCAGGTTGCGCGCGATCGTCACCAGCCAGGCGCCGAAGTCGCGGCCCTGCCAGGTGAAGGTGGAGATGCGGCGCAGGGCGCGCAGGAAGGTCTCGCTGGTGAGGTCCTCCGCGGTGGCCTTGCCGCCGACCCGGTAGTAGATGTACCGGTAGACCGTGTCGCTGTACTGGTCGTACAGGCGGCCGAACGCCTCGGCCTCGCCGGCCTGGGCGCGCTCGACCAGGTCCATCATGCGGGCCTGGTCGCTGTCCGCCAGGGGGCGGCGGGGGGTGGTCTGGGTGCTCGTGCCCCCGGCGGCGTTCGAGCCCGAGCGGCCTCGTCTGCCCACCGTCGCCCCGCCGTCGGTCAGGGCATAGCAGGGACCGGCCGGGCCGAGGCCGGCAGGGACCGCGGCGGCGAAGGCGGGGGCGGTGTACGCGGTGGGGACGAAGCCGCGCAGGTGGTCGAGGACCGTTGCGCGCAGCTGAGCCAGGCCCGAGGCGTCAACCCCGACAGGTGGGTACACGGGACTCCCAGAGGCAGAGCTTCCATCACGTGCAGTGCGGGACCGTTCACCCGTCGTGGCGACAGATGACCGGTGGCATGCGTCTGAGGAGAATAACGCTTCGTACAGGCGGCGCTACACCCAGTTGCTCAAATCACCGGTTCCGACACTTCCGTGACCTGTCGAGAGCATATTCAGTCGCGATTGGTGATCGATTCTTGATCACTTCGAGGCGCGGAATGGAAGCTTCCATGGGGCCCGGCGACCGAGTCGGGGCATGCGGGAGTGCCGCGCCCCGGGCGCGGGTAGAGGTGAGCGAATGCCCCTGGCCGTCCGGGCGTTCCGCGCTGGTGGGCGGGGGTGCGGTGTGGCCTGGGGCGGGAGCCGGGAGGGCTACTTGCGGCGCCGATGCAGGGCGATGGCGGCGGCCGTGCCGCCCGCGATCGCGCCGACTCCGGCCGCGGCGGGGACGCCGACCTTCACGGCCTTGCGGCCGGTCCGGTAGTCGCGCAGCCGCCAGTCGTTGATCCGGGCATGCTTGCGCAGTTTTGTGTCGGGATTGATCGCGTACGGATGTCCGACGAGTGACAGCATCGGGATGTCGTTGTGCGAATCGCTGTACGCCGCGCAGCGCGCCAGATCCAGCCCCTCCGCGGCGGCCAGGGCGCGGACCGCCTCCGCCTTGGCCGGACCGTGCAGGGGCTCCCCGACCAGGCGGCCGGTGTAGATCCCGTCGAGCGATTCGGCGACGGTACCGAGGGCGCCGGTGAGGCCGAGCCGGCGGGCGATGATCGTCGCCGTCTCCACGGGGGCGGCGGTGACCAGCCACACCTTCTGGCCGGCGTCGAGGTGGGCCTGGGCCAGGGCGCGGGTGCCCGGCCAGATCCGCTCGGCCATGTACTCGTCGTAGATCTCCTCGCCGATGCTCATCAGCTCGGAGACCTTGTGGCCCTTGACGATGGACAGGGCGCTGTCGCGGGCGTCCTGCATGTGCTCGGGGTCCTCGACGCCGGCGAGCCGGAACCACGCCTGCTGCCAGGCGAAGCGGGCCAGTTCGCGGCGGCGGAAGAATTCGCGTTTGTAGAGGCCGCGGCCGAAGTGGAAGATCGCGGCGCCCTGCATGACGGTGTTGTCGAGGTCGAAGAAGGCGGCGGCGAGATCGTCGCCGGCGACCGGGAAGGCGGGCTCGGCGGGCTCCTCGGCCCGCTCCCGCTCCGCGAGGGATGCGGGCCCGTCCTCAACCTCCGGGGGTACGGGTGCCCCGGCCAGCGCGGTCTTCCGGGCTGCTTCGGCCGAGGCTTCTCCCGCCAGCACGCTGCGTGCGGTGGCGGAGCGCCTGCGTGGGGTGAGCCATCCGGGAGCGGCCATGACGCGAGCATAGCCACTGTGTTCGGGAGTTCCCGAACCGGAGGGAGACGGAGGCGTTAACTCTTCGCTACGCGACCGGGCCCGCGGGCCGCCCGTGCGGGAGCGGGAGAATGGGGGCATGAGCCCTTTGTTGCGCCGTAAAGAGAAGAAGAGCCCCGGCGAGCGGATGGTGACGCTCATCGGGAAGCCCGGGTGCCACCTGTGCGAGGAGGCCGAGGAGGTCGTCGCGAAGGTGTGCGCCGAAACCGGGGTGCAGTGGGAGAAGAAAGACATCTCACAGGACGAGGAGCTCTACCGGCGCCACTGGGAGCAGATTCCGGTGGTCCTGGTTGACGGCGAGCAGCACACCTTCTGGCGGGTGAACCCCGACCGGTTCCGGCGGGCGTTGGGAGGCTGAGCGCCTTCCCGGTTACCATCATGGGCGATTTGTGGGGTCTGGGGGCGTATCTGTGAGGAGTGTGCACGGTTTTGCCCCCTTTGGTATTTGAACGGGTTCGGCGTGTCACCGGTTCCGGATTTGTGCGCCGACGTCGCGTGACCCCGGTCACTTTGGACGGACAAAGCGGACACAATCTTTGTGCACGCGTTCACAAAGGCATAGCCTGCTGTCGACGGGGCGGTCCTGGGACAAGAGGCCGCCTGCAGCCCCGCTCATCCCGCAGGAGCATCGTGGCAACTGGCCGAACTCACCGACCGGCGACCCGCAGCCGAGGTATTCCCGAGGCCACTGTCGCCCGGCTTCCGCTGTACTTGCGTGCCCTGACCGCGCTCTCCGAGCGATCGGTCCCCACGGTGTCCTCCGAGGAGCTCGCCGCCGCCGCCGGGGTCAACTCCGCGAAGCTGCGCAAGGACTTCTCCTACCTGGGCTCCTACGGCACCCGCGGGGTCGGCTACGACGTCGAGTACCTCGTCTACCAGATCTCCCGCGAGCTCGGCCTGACCCAGGACTGGCCGGTCGTCATCGTCGGCATCGGCAACCTCGGCGCGGCCCTCGCCAACTACGGCGGCTTCGCCTCGCGCGGGTTCCGTGTGGCCGCGCTGATCGACGCCGACCCGGCCATGGCCGGCCGGCCCGTCGCCGGCATGCCCGTCCAGCACACCGACGACCTGGAAAAGATCATCGAGGAGAACGGTGTCTCGATCGGGGTCATCGCGACTCCGGCCGGCGCCGCCCAGCAGGTCAGCGAGCGGCTGATCGCGGCCGGGGTCACCTCCATCCTGAACTTCGCGCCCACCGTGCTGTCCGTCCCCGACGGCGTCGACGTGCGCAAGGTCGACCTCTCCATCGAGCTCCAGATCCTCGCCTTCCACGAGCAGCGCAAGGCCGGCGAGGAGGCCGCCGCGGCCTCCGGCGAGCCCGGCTCCACCGTGGGCGGCGCCGCGCCCGCCGCCGCCGTCCTGCCGCCGGCCGGCCGCACGGCCGCCGAGTCCCGCAAGAACGGCCCCGAGGGCGATGTCCCGGCGGTGATGCCGGCATGAGTCTGCTCGTCGTCGGCCTGAGCCACCGCAGTGCCCCCGTCAGCGTGCTGGAACGGGCCTCGCTGTCCGGTGACGCCCGGGCCAAGCTGCTGCACGACACCCTCGCCGCCGAACCGGCGACCGAGGCGACCGTGCTCGCCACGTGCAACCGCATCGAGCTCTACGCCGACGTGGACAAGTTCCACGCCGGTGTCGCGGAGCTGTCCACGCTGCTCGCGCAGCACAGCGGTGTCGCGCTGGAGGAGCTGACTCCCTACCTGTACGTGCACTACGAGGACCGGGCGGTGCACCACCTGTTCTCGGTGGCGTGCGGGCTGGACTCCATGGTCGTCGGTGAGGGGCAGATCCTCGGGCAGATCAAGGACGCCCTCGCGCTCGGGCAGGAGCTGCACACCGCCGGGCGGCTGATCAACGACCTGTTCCAGCAGGCCCTGCGGGTCGGCAAGCGGGCGCACTCGGAGACCGGGATCGACCGGGCCGGGCAGTCGCTGGTCACCTTCGGCCTGGAGCAGCTCGCCACCCGGACCTCCGTGGCCGGGTGGGCCGCGGGCAAGCGGGCGCTGGTGATCGGTGCCGGGTCGATGTCCTCGCTGGCGGCGGCGACGCTGGCGCGGGTGGGTGTCGCGGAGATCGTGGTGGCCAACCGGACCGCGGAGCGGGCCGAGCGGCTCGCGGAGATTCTGGTTGCCTCGGGCACCGGGGTGCGGGCTTCGGCGGTGCCGATGGCTGAGGTGGCGGATGAGCTGACACGAGTCGACGTGGTCGTGTCCTGTACGGGGGCCACCGGGCTGGTGCTGACGGCGGACGACGTGCTCGCGGCGGTGGCCGGGGGGGAGGCCGGGGCCGCAGAGCAGGGGCTCCGCCCCCGCATCCCCGGACCGCAGTCGCCCGTGGACGCGGTGCGGCTCACCGACCGGGGCTCCGCCCCGGACCCCGCGCCTCAAACGCCGGCGGGGCTGGACTTTGGTCCCGTCGCCGGTTCGGTGGCGGGGCTGGATGTGGCCCCCGGTGCCGGCTCGATGGCCGGGCTGGATGTGGCCCCCGGTGCCGGCTCGATGGCCGGGCTGGATGTGGCCCCCGATGCCGAGCTTGTTGCTCGGTTGGTTGTTGCCGCTGAGGTGTTCGGGCGGCTGGGGGATGCCGGGGCCGTGCGGAGTATGGGGGCGGCCGAGGGGGACGGGTGTCCTGTCGGGCCCGACGGGCGGGCCGCGCTGACCGGGGTCGACGCCAACTCGCTCGAACTGCACGGGACCTGGGCCGACCAGGGTGAGGCCGCCGCGCAGCGGCAGCCCCGCAGGAGCGCCCGTACGCAGGCCCACGCGGCCGACGTCCGGCTCGCGCTGCTGGACCTGGCCATGCCCCGGGACATCGACGCGGCCGTGCACCGGATCCCCGGCGTCCGGCTCGTCGACATCGAATCCCTCGCCGAGGCTTCCGCCGACGCCCCGATGGCGGCCGACGTGGACGCCGTACGCGGGATCGTCGCCCAGGAGGTCGCCGCCTTCGGCGCGGCGCAGCGGGCCGCGCACATCACGCCCACCGTCGTCGCCCTGCGCGCCATGGCCGCCGAGGTCGTGGCCATGGAAGTGGCGCGCCTCGACGGACGGGTGCCCGATCTCGACGAGCGCCAGCGCGCCGAGGTCACCCAGACCGTGCGCCGCGTCGTGGACAAGCTCCTCCACGCGCCGACCGTGCGCGTGAAGCAGCTCGCCAGCGAGCCCGGCGGCGCCGGGTACGCGGACGCGCTGCGCGAACTCTTCGACCTCGACCCTCAGACGGTTGCCTCCGTCAGCCGGGCGGACGCGGCCGATCCGATGAACGACGACGACCCAGGACGGGCATCATGAACACACGTCCCGACCAGCCGCTGCGGCTCGGTACGCGGCGGAGCAAGCTGGCCATGTCCCAGTCGGGGCACGTCGCCGACGCCGTCCGGGAGCTCACCGGCCGGCCCGTCGAGCTCGTGGAGATCACGACCTACGGCGACGTCTCGCGCGAGCACCTCGCGCAGATCGGCGGGACCGGCGTCTTCGTCACCGCCCTGCGCGACGCGCTGCTGAGCGGCGAGGTCGACTTCGCCGTGCACTCGCTCAAGGACCTGCCGACCGCCCAGCCCGAGGACCTCGTGATCGCGGCCATGCCGCGCCGCGAGGACGCCCGGGACGCGCTCGTCGCCCGCGACGGCCTGACCTTCGAGCAGCTGCCCGACGGCGCCCGGATCGGTACCGGATCGCCCCGGCGCACCGCCCAGCTGAACCACCTGGCGCGCTCGCTCGGCAAGCGGATCGAGACCGTCCCGATCCGCGGCAACGTCGACACCCGGATCGGTTTCGTCCGCGAGGGGCAGCTCGACGCCGTCGTGCTCGCCGCCGCCGGACTGAACCGGATCGGCCGCGGCGACGAGGCCACCGACCTGCTGTCCGTGGACAGCGTCCTGCCCGCTCCCGGCCAGGGTGCCCTGGCCGTCGAGTGCCTTGCGTCCGCCACGGACCTCATCGCCGCGCTCGGCCGGCTCGACGACCTGCACACCCGGGTCGCCGTGACCGCGGAGCGTTCCCTGCTCGCCGCACTGGAGGCCGGCTGCAGCGCACCCGTGGGCGCGTTCGCCGATCTCCTGGGCGACGGACGGATTGTCAATGAAATGCGCCTGCGCGGCGTCGTCGGCACCCTCGACGGCTCGACGCTGGTGCAGCTGTCCACCACCGGTCCCGTGCCCCAGTCGTACGACGAGGCCATGGCGCTCGGCCGCGAACTCGCGGACGAGATGCTGGCCAAGGGCGCGGCCGGTCTGATGGGGGAGCGATCGCTTTGAACCCCTCAATTCCGACCACCTCCGCTTATCCGGCGGTCGCTGCCCACGGACGCGTCACCTTCCTCGGTGCCGGCCCCGGCGACCCGGGTCTGCTGACGCTGCGCGCCGTCGAGGCGCTCGCGGCCGCGGACGTCCTCGTCGCGGAGCCCGAAGTCCTCGAGGTCGTACGGACGCATGCGCGCGCGAATGTCGACACGCCGCAGCTGACGGTCGCTGACGAAGTCTCAGCAGCCGCCGGTGTCCCGGTGATCCGGGACGCGGCCAATCTTGTCATGGAGGCGGCCCGCTCCGGCAGGCGGGTCGTGCGTGCCGTCACCGGGGACCCCGGGCTCGACGGCGACGCGGCCGAGGAGATGCTGGCGTGCGCCGCCGAGGGGATCCCCTTCGAGGTGGTGCCGGGCATCGCGACCGCCGTGGGCGTGCCCGCGTACGCCGGTGTCCCGCTGCGCGACAAGCAGGGGGCGGACGTCCGCTTCCTCGACGCGCGGACCGCTTCGGCGCGCTGCTGGAGCGAGGTCGGCGTCAGCGACGGCACGCTCGTGGTCTCCGCGACCCTGGAGACGGTCTCGGCGGCCGCCGCCGAGCTGGTCGGCGCCGGGCGCAAGCCCGACACCCCGCTGACCGTCACCGTCTCGGGCACGACCACGCGGCAGCGGACCTGGTCCGCGACGCTGGGCACGATCGCCCAGGTGTTCAAGCAGGGCAAGGTGCTGCCCTCGCCGGAGGGCGGCCGTCCGGTCATATGCGTGGTCGGTGAGCACGGCGCGACCGCGCGCCGCGAGGACCTGTCCTGGTTCGAGTCGAAGCCGCTGTTCGGCTGGCGGGTGCTCGTACCGCGCACCAAGGAGCAGGCCGCCTCGCTCTCCGACCAGCTGCGTTCCTACGGCGCGGTGCCGCACGAGGTCCCGACCATCGCCGTCGAGCCGCCGCGCACCCCGCAGCAGATGGAGCGGGCGGTCAAGGGCCTGGTGACGGGCCGCTACGAGTGGATCGCCTTCACCTCCGTCAACGCCGTGAAGGCGGTGCGGGAGAAGTTCGAGGAGTACGGGCTCGACGCGCGCGCCTTCGCGGGCATCAAGGTCGCCGCCGTGGGCGAGCAGACCGCGGCCGCGCTGGTGGAGTTCGGCGTGAAGCCGGACCTGGTGCCGAGCGGTGAGCAGTCCGCGGCCGGGCTGCTGGAGGACTGGCCGCCGTACGACCCGGTCTTCGACCCGATCGACCGGGTGTTCCTGCCGCGGGCCGACATCGCCACGGAGACGCTGGTCGCCGGGCTGATCGAGCTCGGGTGGGAGGTCGACGACGTCACGGCCTACCGGACGGTGCGCGCGTCGCCGCCGCCGGCGGACACGCGTGAGGCGATCAAGGGCGGCGGCTTCGACGCCGTGCTCTTCACCTCGTCCTCGACCGTGCGCAACCTGGTCGGCATCGCCGGCAAGCCGCACAACGTCACGGTCATCGCGTGCATCGGCCCGGCGACGGCCAAGACGGCGGAGGAGCACGGCCTGCGGGTCGACGTGCTGTCGCCGGAGCCGTCGGTGTCGAAGCTGGCGGAGGCCCTGGCGGAGTACGGGGCCGCGCGGCGCGAGGCGGCGAAGGAGGCGGGCGAGACGGTCTTCCGGCCGAGCGAGCGGCGTCCGGGGGCGCGGAGGCGTCGTACGACGTGAGCGGTTTAGCCCGTGCCCGCCGGGGGTTCACGCGGATACGGCCGAGGGGCCCGGGTGCGTCACGCGCCCGGGCCCTTCGTGCTGCGGGCCGGATCCGGGCCGTGGGTCCGATCCGTCCCGCGGGTCCGAGGGGCCGGGGCGCGGGCTCTAGGCTGGGGGCGACTGCTGTCGAAGCTCGAAGAGGCGACTGAAGATGAGCGCGTACGGATCCTTCCCCGGTTCGCGGCCCCGCCGGCTGCGCACCACCCCGGCGATGCGGCGGATGGTCGCGGAGCACCGCCTGCACCCCTCGGACCTGATCCTTCCGGCCTTCGTACGCGAGGGCATCAGCGAGCCGCTTCCCATCTCCGCGATGCCCGGCGTGGTCCAGCACACCCGCGACACCCTGCGGAAGGCGGCGGTGGAGGCGGTCGAGGCGGGGGTCTCGGGGATCATGCTCTTCGGCGTCCCCGCCGACGAGAACAAGGACGCGCTGGGCACGGCGGGCACCGAGCCGGACGGCATCCTCCAGGTCGCGATCCGCGAGGTGCGGGCCGAGGTCGGGGACGACCTGGTGATCATGTCGGACCTCTGCCTGGACGAGTACACCGACCACGGCCACTGCGGGGTCCTGGACGAGCACGGGCGGGTCGACAACGACGCCACCCTGGAGCGGTACGCCGAGATGGCGCAGGTCCAGGCCGACGCGGGCGCGCACGTGGTGGGGCCGAGCGGGATGATGGACGGTCAGGTCGGCGTCATCCGCGACGCGTTGGACGAGACCGGGCACGAGGACGTCTCGATCCTCGCCTACACGGCGAAGTACTCCTCCGCCTTCTACGGGCCCTTCCGCGAGGCCGTCGCCTCCTCCCTCCAGGGCGACCGCAAGACCTACCAGCAGGACCCGGCGAACGCCCGCGAGTCCCTGCGGGAGCTGGCCCTCGACCTGGAGGAGGGCGCGGACATGGTGATGGTCAAGCCGGCCGGGCCCTACCTCGACATCCTGCACCGGGTCGCGCAGGCGGTGGACGTACCGGTGGCGGCGTACCAGATCAGCGGCGAGTACGCGTTGGTCGAGGCGGCGGCGGAGAAGGGCTGGATCGAGCGGGACCGGGCGATCCTGGAGACGCTGCTGGGCATCAAGCGGGCGGGCGCGGACACGATCCTCACGTACTGGGCGACCGAGGTCGCGGGCTGGCTGCGCGAGACCCGCTGACGGCGCGGGCCGCCGGCGGCGGGACCCGCTGAGGGCGGGCCGCCGCCTACGGCCAGGCGACGAGGCCCTGGAACACGGCGGCGTCGAGCAGCACGGCCGCGGGCGCGGCCATGGCCAGCCACCTCCTGGCGGCGGCATACCGCCGCTGCCGGGGCACCGCCCAGGCCGCGACGAGCAGCCCCAGGACGAGGAGCAGGCCGAACCCGAAGACGGGGAAGGCGATGCGGTAGGACTCGTCGAACCGGTCGCTGGCCGCTTCCCCGCAGGAATCGCAGGCCATGGGCGACAGCCCGACGAAGAAGAACACGACGGCGGCCATGGGCAGCGTGAGCAGCGTCGAGACGAGCGGCGCGAGGAACGCGCGGGGCTGGCGGTCGGTGCCGGGGGCGGGGGTGGCCGTGTCGGTGGTCATGCGCCCAGTGAACTCGCCGCGCGGCGGGCGGACATGAGCGCTCGTACTCAGGTCGCGGGGTGGGAGGTACGGGGGTGTCCCGTCCGTCGTCCGCCGCTCGCGCACCGTGCGCGGGGAGACGGCGCCGCCACCCCCGCTCGCGTGCCACCCCCCGCAGGCGCACCCTGGAGGGAAAAGGTGAGCCCTGGAGGTGAGGCACCGTGTCCACGCTCGTCGGATGGCACGTGGAGCTCGAATTCACCGAGGACGGCCACCGCACCACTGCGGCGGCCCTGGTCAGGCTCGGGGACGGCTCCGAGATCAAGGCGCGGGGCTACGCCCTGCGGCACCCCTCCGACCCGGAGCAGCTGAGGGTCGGGGAGGAGATCGCGGGCGCTCGCGCGCTCATGGACATCGCGTCGCAGATGTTGCAGAAGGCCCACGCGGAGATCGACGAGGCGACGGGCCGCCATTCCTACCCGCTCCACCAGTAGGCCCCGCCCGCCGAGGAGTCCCCGGCGGCCGGGGGACTCCTCGGCGGGCTCTGCCGTCGGTGCCGCCTCTGCCGCCTCTGCCGCCTAGGCCGGCTGTTCCGGTGAGGAGGCGGTGATCACCGAGAAGGCGCCGCCCTGGGGGTCGGCCAGGACCGCCATGCGGCCCGCGACCATGTCGAAGGCCGGGGCGAGGACGGCGCCGCCGGCGCGGACCGCGGCCGCCTGGATCGCGTCCACGTCGTCCGCGTGGAAGTACGCCTGCCAGTGCGGGGGCACGCCCGGCGGCATCTTGCTCATGTCCATCATCCCGCCGACGGCCCGGTCGCCCACCTTGAACTCGATGTACTCCTCGGCCCCCGGCATCTCCGAGCGGGCCGTCGTCACCGGCAGCACCGCCGAGTAGAACGCGGCCGCGGCCGGCATGTCGGGGGTGGTCAGCTCGCTCCAGATGAGGGCGCCGTGCTCGTTGACGATGCCCGCCCCGTCGAAGGTGCCCGGCTGCCACAGGCCGACGACCGCGCCCGTGGGGTCGGAGACCAGGGCCATCCGGCCGAGGTCCATGACGTCCACCGCGCCCATCATCACCGAACCGCCCGCGTCCGTGACGGTCTTGAGGGTGGAGTCGAGGGAGTCGGTGGACAGGTACGTGGTCCACGCGGTCGGCGGCAGCGGGTCCGGGGCGCTGCCGTCCGGGTTCATCGCCTTCATGATCCCGGCGACCGGCTTGCCCTTGAGGGTGCAGACGGAGTACCCGCCCTGCTCGGCCGGGCCGACCTCGCCCTGCCAGCCGAAGAGGTCGCAGTAGAAGTCGAGGGCCGCCTGCTGGTCGGGGACGATCAGGTCGATCCAGCAGGGGGTGCCGGGCTTGTAGGGGCCGTTCATGTCGGGCACGGATGCCTCCGAGGGGCGTCGCGGGGGAAGGACGCGCCGTCCCCTACCCGCCCCACCCACCCGGAACCGGGCCGAACGGGTGAACGGGTACGGCCCCGGCGCGGGACGCCGGGGCCGTACGGGTGGTGCCTGAGGCCGTCAGAGCTTTTCGGGGGTGCGGATGCCCAGGAGGGACATGCCCTTGTTCAGGGTGCGGGCCGTCAGCTCGCACAGGAAGAGGCGGTTCTCGCCCACCACCGGCTCCGGCTCCGGCTTCACCACCGGGCAGTGCTCGTAGAACGTCGTGAACAGCGACGACAGCTGGTAGAGGTACGCCGCCACCTTGTGCGGCGCGTGCTCCGCCGCCGCCTCCGCGATCAGCTCGCCGAAGCCGTCCAGGTGCAGGCCCAGCGCGCGCTCCGCCGGAGCCAGCTCCAGCTCCGGGTGCGCGACCGGCTTGCGGTCGCCGGCCCGGCGCAGGATGGACCGGATGCGGGCGTACGCGTACTGGAGGTACACCGAGGTGTCGCCGTTCAGCGAGACCATCTGGTCCAGGTCGAACTTGTAGTCGCGCGAGGCGGAGGTCGACAGGTCGGCGTACTTCACCGCGCCGATGCCCACGTACCGGCCGTTCTCGGCGATCTCCTCCTCCGTCAGGCCGACCTTCTCCGCCTTCTCCCGGACCACGGCGGTCGCCCGGTCCACGGCCTCGTCCAGCAGGTCGACGAGGCGGACGGTCTCGCCCTCACGGGTCTTGAACGGCTTGCCGTCCTTGCCGAGGACCGTGCCGAAGGCCAGCTGTACGGCCTTCACCTCGTCGTTCAGCCAGCCCGCGCGGCGTGCCGTCTCGAAGACCATCTTGAAGTGCAGGGACTGCCGCGCGTCCACCACGTAGATCAGCTCGGTCGCGCCCAGGCTGCCCACCCGGTCGCGGATCGCGGACAGGTCGGTGGCCGCGTAGCCGAAGCCGCCGTCGGACTTCTGGACGATCAGCGGGGTCGGGTTGCCGTCCGGGCCCTTGACGTCCTCGAAGAACACGCAGAGCGCGCCGTTGGAGCGGACGGCGACGCCCGACTCCTCCAGCAGCTTGCAGGTCTCCACGAGCATGTCGTTGTAGCCGGACTCACCGACCACGTCCGGGTCCTGGATGTCCATGTCCAGCTTGTCGAAGACGGAGTAGAAGTAGATCTTCGACTCGTCCACGAACCGCTGCCACAGGGCCAGCGTCTCCGGCTCGCCCGCCTGGAGGTCCACCACCCGGGACCGGGCCCGGGTCTTGAACTCCTCGTCGGAGTCGAAGAGCGCGCGCGAAGCCTTGTAGAGGCGGTTCAGGTTCGACATCGCCTCCTCGCCCGACGCCTGCCCGTCCGCCGCGTCCGCGGAGTGGTCCAGCTCGTGCGGGTGCTCCAGCAGGTACTGGATCAGCATGCCGAACTGGGTGCCCCAGTCGCCGATGTGGTGGCGGCGGACCACCTTCTCGCCCGTGAACTCCAGGATCTCCACCATCGCCGCACCGATCACGGCGGACCGCAGGTGGCCGACGTGCATCTCCTTGGCGACGTTCGGCTGGGCGTAGTCGATCACCGTCGTGCCCGCGGAGGGGTTCAGCGGTACGCCGAGCCGGTCGTCCGCCGCGCGTGCCGCGAGCGTGCTGATGATCGCCTCGTCCGAGACGGTGATGTTGAGGAAGCCGGGGCCGGAGACCTCGATCTCCTTGATCACCCCGCCCTTGTCCAGGCCGTCGACCACGGTCGCCGCCAGCTCCCGCGGATTGGCCTTGGCCTTCTTCGCGAGCGCCAGGATGCCGTTGGCCTGGAAGTCGGCCCGGTCGCTTCGTCGCAGCAGCGGGTCGGCCGCCCCGGCCTCCGGCAGCGCGGAGACGAGGGCGTCGGCGACGCGCTGGTTGACGGACGAAGCGAGCGAGGGGACCGAGGCCATGAGCTGCCGTTCCTGTGAGTCTGGTGATCGGGGGCTCCGTACAACGACTTACGGAGCGCCTGCCGAGTATCCCACGGGAGTCATTTGCGGATCTCTGCAATAAGGCAACCCCGGAGCGGCCTCTTCCGTCTGGGAGAATGGCCGAAGCCAGCATTCGAGTAGAAGGACGTGTCGTGGCTCAGAGCGCGCAGAGCAGCACCGAGACCGACTGGGTCTCCCGTTTCGCGGACGAGGTCCTCGCCGAGGCGGAGCGCCGGGCCCCGGGTAAAACCGTCGTCGTCGCGTCCGGTCTCTCCCCCTCCGGCCCGATCCACCTGGGCAACCTGCGCGAGGTCATGACCCCGCACCTGGTCGCGGACGAGATCCGCCGCCGGGGCCACGAGGTCCGCCACCTCATCTCCTGGGACGACTACGACCGCTACCGCAAGGTCCCCAAGGGCATCCCCGGTGTCACCGAGGAGTCCCACGCCCAGCACATCGGCCGCCCGCTGACGGCCGTCCCCGCCCCCGAGGGCTCCCCGTACCCGAACTGGGCCGAGCACTTCAAGGCCGCCATGGTCGAGGCCCTGGCCGACCTCGGCGTCGCGTACGACCCGATCAGCCAGACCGAGCAGTACACCTCCGGCGCCTACCGCGAGCAGGTCCTGCACGCGATGAAGCACCGCGGCGACATCGACGCCGTACTCGACCAGTACCGCACCAAGCAGAAGCCGGGCGGCAAGAAGCCCCAGCAGAAGCCGGTCGACGAGGCCGAGCTGGAGGCCGCCGAGGGCTCCGGCGCCGCCGCCGAGGACGACGGCAGCAGCGGCGAGGGCGGGTACTTCCCGTACAAGCCGTACTGCGCCGAGTGCGGCAAGGACTTCACCAAGGTCACCTCGTACGACGACGAGACCACCGAGATGACCTACGTGTGCACCGAGGACCAGCACACCGAGACGGTCAAGCTCAGCGAGTTCAACCGCGGCAAGCTGGTCTGGAAGGTCGACTGGCCCATGCGCTGGGCCTACGAGGGCGTCGTCTTCGAGCCCTCCGGCGTCGACCACTCCTCGCCCGGCTCCTCCTTCCAGGTCGGCGGCCAGATCGTCCACATCTTCGGCGGCGAGCAGCCCATCGGCCCGATGTACGCCTTCGTCGGCATCAGCGGCATGGCCAAGATGTCCTCCAGCAAGGGCGGCGTCCCCACCCCGGGCGACGCGCTCAAGATCATGGAGCCGCAGCTGCTGCGCTGGCTGTACGCCCGCCGCCGGCCGAACCAGTCCTTCAAGATCGCCTTCGACCAGGAGATCCAGCGGCTCTACGACGAGTGGGACAAGCTGGAGGGCAAGGTCGCGGACGGCAGCGTGCTCCCCGCCGACGCCGCCGCGCACTCCCGGGCCGTCCGCGTGGCCTCCCACGAGCTGCCGCGCACCCCGCGCCCGCTCCCGTACCGCACCCTCGCCTCGGTCGTCGACATCACCGCCGGCCACGACGAGCAGACCCTGCGCATCCTGGCCGACCTCGACCCCTCGCAGCCGCTCACCTCGCTCGACGAGGTCCGGCCGCGCCTGGACCGCGCCGAGAACTGGATCACCACCCAGGTCCCGGCCGACCAGCGCACCCTGGTCCGCGAGGAGCCCGACACCGAGCTGCTGTCCTCCCTGGACGAGGAGGGCCGCGCCTCGCTGCGTCTGCTCCTCGAAGGGCTCGACTCGCACTGGTCCCTCGACGGCCTGACCACGCTCGTCTACGGCGTGCCCAAGGTCATGGCCGGCCTGGAGCCCGACGCCAAGCCCACGCCGGAGCTCAAGGTCGCCCAGCGCACCTTCTTCGCGCTGCTGTACCGGCTGCTCGTCACCCGCGAGACCGGCCCGCGCCTGCCCACGCTGCTGCTGGCCGTGGGCGCGGACCGGGTGCGGAGGCTCCTGGCCGTCTGACGTCACGCGCGGCACCGAGCGCGAAGGGCCCGCACCCCACGGGGGTGCGGGCCCTTCCGCCGTCCGGCGGGGCCGGGGTCAGGCGATGTGCTCGTTCTCCAGCTCGCGCTGGTAGCGCTGCTTGAGCTGCGGGAAGATCTTGCGGATCAGGGAGGCGCTGCGCGGATGCACCACCCCGTAGCGGTCGGCCAGCAGTATGTCGAGCTGCTCGGCCGTCAGCACCTCGCCGCTCTCCTCCAGGTGGGTGCGGAACACCTCGTACGCCGCCTCCGCGAACTTCTCGGCGTCCCCGTCGGCCTCGGCCTCCGCGGCGGCCGGGTCCGGCTCGGGGACGGGCAGCGGCTGCGACTGCGGCTGCGGGTGCTCCTCCTCCGGGCCCATCGGGGGCAGCACCGGGGTCGGCTCCAGGCCCTCGACGTACTGCGGGTTGTAGCCGCCCTGGTAGACCGCCTGCGGCGCCTTCGGCCCGGCGAACCAGGCGCTGTTGTGGGCCGCGGGCATGGCCGTCGGGTCCACGGCGAAGGCGGGCGGGAGGTGGGCGGCGGCGGCCTGCTGCGGGATCTCCTGGGGCTGCTGCGCCCAGGCTTGCTGCTGCCCGGACGGCTCCGGCTCGGGCTCCGGCTGCGGCTGCGCCTCCGCCCCCGGCTGCTGGGCCCCGGCCTCGGCCCGCTGCGTCTCCTCCGCCTGCCGGAGCGCGGCCGGGGCCGCCACCAGCGCCGGGGCGGCCGCCGCGAGGGAGTCCTCCAGCGGGGGCAGGACCGCCGGGTCGATGCCGGTCACCGCCAGCGCCTCCGGCGCCGTCTCCGACAGCGGGACGCCGATCCGCGCCAGCTTCAGCGGCATCAGCGCCTCCACCGGCGCCTTCCGCCGCCAGAACCGGCCGTAGCGGGCCTGGAGGCGGGCCTGGTAGATCAGCCGGTCCTGCTCCATGCCGACCGCCTGCTCGTAGGAGCGCAGCTCCCACAGCTTCATCCGCCGCCACAGCTTGAAGGTCGGTATCGGCGAGAGCAGCCAGCGGGTGATCCGTACACCCTCCATGTGCCGGTCCGCCGTGATGTCGGCGATCCGGCCCACCGCGTGCCGGGCCGCCTCCACCGTGACCACGAAGAGGATCGGGATCACCGCGTGCATGCCCACACCGAGCGGATCCGGCCACGAGGCGGCGCCGTTGAAGGCGATGGTCGCGGCCGTCAGCAGCCAGGCGGTCTGCCGCAGCAGGGGGAACGGGATCCGCAGCCAGGTCAGCAGCAGGTCCAGGGCCAGCAGCACGCAGATGCCCGCGTCGATGCCGATGGGGAAGACGAGGGAGAAGCTGCCGAAGCCCTTCTTCTCCGCGAGCTCGCGCACGGCGGCGTACGAGCCCGCGAAGCCTATGCCCGCGATGACGACGGCACCGGCGACCACGACACCGATGAGTATGCGGTGCGTACGAGTGAGCTGCATCGCGGCCACCGCGATCCCCTCCCCTTGTCGAGCACAAACCGAGCGCTGGGTGCTTACCGAGCCTTTACCGAGCTGCGGCAGGCACAGCGTACGGGTGACTGGATGTCAGCGCCCCAGGAGGCCCTGCCCAGCCACCGCCCTCACTGGGGTGCGGGCGTCTGCGGCTGCTGCTCCGCCGGCTGCTTGTTGGCGGCCTCGACGGCCGCGACGGCCTCCTTGGCCGCCGCCAGGGCGTCCTGGAGCAGCTTCGCCTGGTCCGGGGCGCCCGCGCCCTCGTAGGCGGCGCCGTTGTAGTCGAGGGTGACGACCACGTTCTGGGTGCGGGCCACGATGCTGGTGTTGAAGAAGTCGACGTCCTTCTTCACCGTGTAGACCACCGAGGTGGCCTGGTCGCCGAGGCCGCCGGCCTCCTCCGCCTTGACGTTCTGCGCGCCCTCGGAGGTCTTCGCCGTCTCGGTCTGCTTCTTGTACTGCTCCTCGGCCCGCTTGTTCGCGCTGCCGAGCGAGGCGTGCGAGTCGTTGCGGAAGTAGGAGAGGGACAGCCAGCGGTACTGCGAGCCCTTGAGCCCGTCCTCGTCCAGGCCGTTCCAGGAGCAGCTGGCACGGCTGGCCAGGTCGTTCGACTTCGTCGCCGTACCGTTCTTGTCCTTCGCCTCCGGGACGAGGGTGTCTATCGTCGCCGCCTGGACCGCCTTGCAGGGATCCGGGAGCGTGGCGAAGGCGGCCTTCTCCAGCTCCGGCTTGGACTTCTCGCCGGGCTTCGAGGGGGCGGCGGAACCGGACTTCTTGTCGCCGTCCTTCGCGGCCGAGTCCTTGCCCGAGTCGGAGGAGCAACCGGCCACGGTGAGGATCACCGGGACGGCTGCGCAGGCGAGAACGCGGGTGAGGCGCGAGGCTGATCGGTGCATGTTTCCTTCAGTGCGTCGGGGGTCTGCTTCGGACACGGGACCCGAGCAACCGTAGCCCGACCGGGTGCCCGCCTGCTGTGCGCGCCGTCACGCCCGGGCGCGGCGCGCACCGCTCATTCGTTGAACCGCTCGACGAGCGCCTGCGCCAACTGCCGTGCCCTGTCCTGGGTTTCGGCGCTCGGCGGGACGGTGCCGGGGGCGGCCGGCTGCACGCTGTACTCGACGGTGACAAGGACGTTGGAGGTACGGAACACAATCCGCACGGTGCGCGACTGCGCGGCCGTGGCCCCCGCCGGGCTCAGCTTGTCCTCCAGGAACGCCTCGGTGCCCAGGCCCTCCAGGACGCGGGAGCCGAGCTCGGGCTGGGGGGAGGGGGAGGCTCCGGGGGTGCCGGGGGCCGGACTTCCGGCGGCCGGGCTGCCGCCGGGGGCGGGGCTCGCGGCGGGCGGTGCGGCGGGCGGCGGGGTGGCGGGGCCCGCGCCGGGGGCGCCGGCGGCGGGGCTGCCCGTGGCGGGGGCGCCCGGGCTCGGGGTGGTGGCCGGGCCGGGGAAGGGGAGCCGGGCGTCGGTGAGCCGGCGTACGTAGACCTGCTTGGCCTTGTCGTCGTCGCTGGCCACGGCCCGGTCGTACGAGACCACGCGCTCGAAGCCCACCGACAGCAGCCGGGTCTCCTCGGGCGTCTGCGCGGTCCAGCGGCAGCCGACGTGCCGGTCGCCGTCGTAGGAGGCGTCGGCGACGCCCGCGTAGAGCTGTTCGCGCTGTTCGGGGGTGAGGCTGTCGGCGGCCGGCAGCATCGCCTTGAGCTTCTTGCTGTCGACCCCGGCCTTGCAGGGCGCGGGCAGGCTGCGGTACTTGCCCGGTTGCGCGGGCGCGGCGGCGTTGCCGCCGGCCTTCGCGTCGCTGGTGCCCTTGCCGTCGCCGCCGCCGCTGCACCCGGTCAGGCCGGCCGCGCCGGCCGCGAGCGCGGTGAGCATCGCGATGCCGGGCAGGACTCGCCGTACCGCCGCCTTGCGCTGCACGTTCACTGGCTCCCTTCGACCGGCGGCCCCCCGACGGTCAGGAAATTGCGTTGCCGCGACTTGGGCGCGGATGGACACAATGTCTATCGCACACGCTGGTGCTGGCGCCGGTCCCCTGTCGTATTTGGGATCAAGAGCGAGGCTTTTGCGCATTCTGACTTTTCTTATGTTTTCGGGGGATTGATTCCTTATGTCGTACGTAGAGGTACCGGGGGCGAAGGTCCCGATCCGGATGTGGACGGATCCGGCGTCGGTCGAGGACAGCGCGATGCAGCAGCTGCGCAACACGGCCGGCCTTCCGTGGATCAAGGGCCTGGCCGTCATGCCGGACGTCCACTACGGCAAGGGGGCCACCGTCGGCTCGGTGATCGCGATGAAGGACGCGGTCTGCCCGGCGGCGGTGGGCGTGGACATCGGCTGCGGCATGTCGGCGGTGAAGACCTCCCTGACGGCGAACGACCTGCCGGGCGACCTGTCCGGGCTCCGCTCCCAGATCGAGCGGGCGATCCCGGTGGGGGCGGGGATGCACCGGGAGGCGGTCGACCCGTCACGGCTGTACAACTTCCCGGTGGAGGGGTACGCGAGCCTGTGGGAGCGGTTCGACTACCTGGCCGACGCGGTCAAGTTCCGCCATGAGCGGGCCACGAAGCAGATCGGCACGCTGGGCTCCGGCAACCACTTCGTCGAGTTCTGCCTGGACGAGTCGGGCGCGGTGTGGCTGATGCTGCACTCCGGCTCCCGGGGCATCGGCAACGAGCTGGCCGCGCACCACATCGGTGTGGCGCGGGGGCTCTCGCACAACCAGAACCTGGTCGACCGGGACCTCGCGGTCTTCCTCGCGGCCACGCCGGAGATGGACGCGTACCGCAATGACCTCTTCTGGGCGCAGGAGTACGCGAAGTACAACCGCGCGGCGATGATGAGCCTGTTCAAGGAGGTCGTCCGGCGCGAGTTCCGCAAGGCGAAGGTCTCCTTCGACCGGGAGATCAGCTGCCACCACAACTACGTGGCGGAGGAGCGGTACGACGGCATGGACCTGCTGGTCACCCGTAAGGGCGCGATCCGCGCGGGCAGCGGGGACTACGGGATCATCCCGGGCTCCATGGGCACGGGCTCGTACATCGTGAAGGGCCTCGGCAACGAGAAGTCGTACAACTCGGCCTCGCACGGAGCGGGCCGGAAGATGAGCCGCACGGCGGCGAAGAAGCGGTTCTCGGCGAGGGACCTGGCGGAGCAGACGCGGGGCGTGGAGTGCCGTAAGGACGCGGGGGTCGTGGACGAGATCCCGGGCGCCTACAAGTCGATCGAGCAGGTCATCGACCAGCAGACCGACCTGGTCCAGGTGGTCGCGAAACTCAAGCAGATCATCTGCGTGAAGGGCTGACCCCGGGCCCTCCGGTGGTTCAGGCCGTCTCCCCGTCGAGCAGGCAATCGACGGGGAGTTCGACCGACAGTCCGACGTGCTCGGGAACCGTGATGCGGGAGCCCCGCTTGAACGTCTTGTGGTGGCGGTACGCGCCGTCGCGCGGGTCGGAGTACAGGACCGCTTCGTCGTTCGACGAGGTCACCTCGAAGACCAGCCGGAACACGTCGGGCGAGTAGCAGTTGTTGCGCCCCTTGAAGTCCAGGAAGTCCGCTTCGACGAGGGAGAAGTCCGGGACGGCTTAGTCGTCGGGGCCGGTGGGCAGCCAGACGCCGATGCCTTGCAGGAACTCCAGACCCGCCGCCGTCGCACCGGCTTCGTAGCCTCGCCCGCCGACGATCCGCGCGCATTCACCCGAACGGGCGCGGGCGGTCCCGCCGGGGGATCAGAGGTCGCGGTGGACCTTGGTGTTGGATGCCTGGGCGCGGGGGCGGACCACCAGGAGGTCGATGTTGACGTGGCTGGGGCGGGTCACCGCCCAGGTGATGGTGTCGGCCACGTCGTCGGCGGACAGGGGGTGCGCGACGCCCGCGTACACCTTCGCCGCCTTCTCCGCGTCCCCGCGGAAGCGGGTCTTCGCGAACTCCTCCGTCCTGACCATGCCGGGGGCGATCTCGATGACCCGTACCGGCTGGCCGACGATCTCCAGCCGCAGGGTCTCCGCCAGCACCCGCGCGCCGTTCTTCGCGGCCACGTACCCCGCGCCGCCCTCGTACGTGCCGTGGCCCGCCGTGGAGGAGAGGACCACGACCGTGCCGTCGCCGGAGGCGGTCAGGGCGGGCAGCAGGGCCTGGGTGACGTGCAGCGTGCCGAGGACGTTGACCTCGTACATCGTGCGCCAGTCCGCCGGGTCGCCCGTGGCGACGGGCTCGGCCCCCAGCGCGCCGCCCGCGTTGTTGACCAGCACGTCCACGGAGGGCCGGCCGCCGAGGGAGGCGGCGAAGGCGTCGACGGCGGCGCGGTCGGTGACGTCCAGGGCGTACGCGGCGGCGGAGTGACCGGCCTCGGTGAGCTCGGCGGCGAGGGCCTTGATGCGGTCCTCGCGGCGGGCGGTGAGGACGACGTGGTAGCCGGCCGCGGCGAGCTGCCGGGCGGTGGCCGCGCCGATGCCGCTGCTCGCGCCGGTGACTACGGCGGTTCGGGTGGCGGCCGTGCTCATGTGCGGGCTCCTCGGTCGTTCGTACGGACGATTACCCGCCAGCATAGGCGCGCCCGGCCCGGTCAGCGGCCGCGCGGGGCGTACATGATCACGGCCATTCCGGCCAGGCAGACGAGGGCCCCGGCGATGTCCCAGCGGTCCGGCCGGTAGCCGTCGGCGACGACGCCCCAGGCCAGCGACCCGGCGACGAAGACCCCGCCGTAGGCGGCGAGGACCCGGGCGAAGTCGCCCTGCGGCTGGAGCGTGGCGACGAAGCCGTAGAGGCCGAGGGCGATCACCCCGGCGCCGATCCACGCCCAGCCCCTGGACTCGCGCACCCCCTGCCAGACGAGCCAGGCGCCGCCGATCTCCAGCACGGCGGCGAGGGCGAACAGGGCGACGGAGCGGGCGATCAGCATGGCTCAAAGGTACGCACGCCAGATGGGTGCGGGCGCGCCCTCCTTCGTGTGATGGTCCGACCGGCCGGGGGCGCCCGGGGGCTAGCCTCCGCGCGAGATCCGGAGCAGGAGGTGGTGGCGGTGCGCCGTGGCGCCGTACGGAGTGTGGTGGTGGCCGGGCTGCTGTCGCTCGGCGCGGTGGCGCCGGGCGTGACGCAGGCCCAGGCCCGCGCGGGCGCGGCCGGCTCGGCCGGGCCGGAGGCGGACGTGGCCTACCACGGCCGCGTCGCCCTGTCCGGGACGCGGCTGCGGGTGTGGCTGGTCACGGAGAACGACGGCCCGGCGGCGCTGCCGAACGCGACGCTGCGGGTGCGGCTCTCGGGGGACCTCGCGGACCGGCAGCGGCTGGCGGAGGGCTGCGCGCGGGCGGGCATGCGCGAGGTGGTGTGCGAGACGGGCGCGCTGCCGCCGCACGGGCGCGGCCGGCACGTGGGGCTGCTGCTGGAGATGCGCGAGCGGGCCCCGGAGGTGCTGGTGCGCGTGGACACCTGGTGGAACGGCGGCGCGACGGACCGGAACCTCGCCAACAACGAACATGTGGTCCTGGCCCTGGACACGGGCGACGCCTACGCCTTCTAGGCGATCACCCGCCCCTGCGGGTCAATCCGCCCAGGGGGTGCCGAATTCGACGAGCGCGTCGTCGACGATGCGTTCCAGCCGGGCGTGGTGGGCGCCGCGCCAGTAGACGCGCTCGCAGGCGGTGCACTGCGCGAAGACGTCGTAGGAGCGCTGCGTGCCGTGCTCCAGCCGGTCCCCGACACTGGCCTTGTCGGCCTCGCGCAGGGGGCCGTTGCAGGCGGTGCAGCGGGTCCACGGGGCGAGGGCCGGGGCGAAGCGGCCCAGTACGTCGCGCAGTTGCTCGTCGGGGTTGTCGCTGTAGACGTACGCCCCGGCGAAGATCTCGCGGCGGCGCAGCAGCCCGCGGTCCCGGGACAGCAGGACGCGCCGCTCGGCGGCGGAGCGGGTGGCGAGGGCCGGGTCCCCGATGTCCTCGTTCTCGTAGGCGGCGTCGACGCCGAGCAGCCGCAGGCGGCGGGCGAGGGTGCCGAGGTGGACGTCGAGGAGGAAGCGCAGGGGCGCGCCCTCGATGCGCTGGGGGCGGGCGACGCCGAGCACTTCGACGTCCTGGCCGTCCTGGGGCACGTACGAGACGGGCACCTCGCGGCCGTCGACGAGCAGCCGGCCGACCTCGGTGAGCGGGACCCCGGCGGATTCGACGACGTGGCCGAGGCTGGAGGCGCCGTCGGTGGCCGTCGGTACGCGGTCGGCGCGCCGGCTGGGCGGGGCGAAGAGCCGCAGTTCGGGCGCGAGGGTGAGCTGAATGCCGGGTCCGTTCACGCTGCCAGGATGCCATCGCCGCCGCCCGGCCGCCCCGGATTTTCGGCCGTGCGGGCCGCCGGCCGGGCCGCCGCGCGAGGCCCCGGTCAGGCGGGTGGCGCTGCCCCGGACCCGGGGGTCAGTTCGTACCGCCAGTCGTTGCTCGGGTGGGGGACGCCCGGCGGGTACTCGAAGGCGACCTCGCCCAGGTGCGCGAAGCCCGCCCGGCGGCAGACGGCGTTGGAGGCGGGGTGGTCCGTACCGGGGAAGGCGTGGACGGCGGCGCGGGTGCCGTGCGCGGCCACGTACGACAGGAGCTCCGTCAGGGCGGCGACGGCCAGCCCGCGGCCCTGGAACTCGGGCAGGATGCCCCAGCCGGCCTCGTAGACCGGCTCGCCGCGCCACTCCCGCTCCCAGAAGCCGACCGATCCGACGGCCTCGACCGCGCCGCCGGTGAGCCATTCCACGCGGAACATCCGCCCCGCGGCCGGCTCCCGCGCGCTCAGGGCCTCGTAGCGGCGCTGGCGGTCGCGCAGCCGCTCGGCGGATTCGGGGCCGCCGAGGTGTTCGGTCATCGCCGGTTCGTTCGCGCGCTCCAGTAGCCGGAAATCGTCCCCGGACCAGGGCCGCAGGCGTACGTGTGTCTCCATCGGGCCACCCTACGGGCGCCCCGGTCCGGCGGAGTGGCGCGCATCACATCCGGGTGCTTTCGCGGGGCCCGCCCGCCGGGCTTGTGGAGTCGCCGGGTCCGGGCCGGGCGGGCCCGGCGCGGCGGTCGTCCGGCCCGGGGGCTGACCTGCGCGGGGCCCTCCGGCCGCCACCGGACGCCCCCGCCGCGGAATCCTTCCTTCGCCCGGCGGATATCGGCGGGGCCAACGACCTGCCCGAGGGCACGGTGCTGGCCGCGCAGCCCGGGGCGCTGCTCGCCCTGTCGGCCGAGCTGACCGGGGGCCGCTGGTTCGACACCGGCCACGAGGCGCGCCGGGACCGGGTGGCGGTGATCGACACGGCGGCCGCCTCCCGGCTGACCGTGGAGACCGGGGAGGGCGGCGAGGGCGGGGCCGGGGCGGGCACCTCGGTGATCCACGTCAACGGGGTCGCGTTCAGCGTGCTCGGCGTCTTCCGCGCCCCCGCCGGTGATACGAACCTCACCGGCTCGGTGGTGGTCCCGTACTGGGCGGCCCTGGCGGACCCGGCCGGACTGGGCTTCGCCCCCGCCGAGATGGTCATCCGTACGGATCTGGGCGCGGCCGACCAGGTCGGCGAGGAGGCGCCCTTCGCGCTGGCCCCCGGCGCCCCCGACGCGCTGGTCGCCCTGGTGCCGCCGGATCCGCGCTCCCTGCGCCGGGGCGTGGAGTCGCAGACCCGGGCGCTGTTCCTGGGCCTGGCGGCGGTCTCGCTGGGGGTGGGGGCGCTCGGGGTGAGCAACACGGCCTATGTGTCGGTGCTGGAGCGGCGGTCCGAGATCGGGCTGCGCCGGGCGCTGGGCGCCTCGCGGCGGGCGGTGGCCGGTCAGTTCTGCGTGGAGAGCGGCCTGGTGGGGCTGGTGGGCGGGCTCGTCGGCACGGTCCTCGGGATCCAGATCACGGCGCTGACCTGCCTGGCGAAGGACTGGCTGGTGGTCCTGGACCCGGCCCTGACCCTGGCGGGTCCGCTGGTGGGGCTGGTGGTGGGACTGGCCGCGGGGCTCTACCCGGCGCTGGCCGCGGCCCGCGTGCTGCCGGCCGAAACCCTGCGGGCGGGGGTGTGACGGCGGACCCGGGCCCGCGGCGGCCGGGCGGCGCGGGTGCGCGGGTCAGGGCCAGACGAGACAGTACGGCTGGTGGCCCGCCTCATGGAGGCGGTGGCTGAAATCCTGCCATTCGTGGAGCAGCTGGTAGACGTTGAAGGCGTCGCTGGGGCCGCCCCGGTCGGGGACGGTGGACCAGATGAAGGCGGCGGCGCCCACGGACTCCTCGCCGATCCCGCGCAGCGGGTCGACCACCGTCGTGGGGAGCTTGACCACCGCGTAGTCGGGGTGGAGGACGACCAGTTCCAGCGGGGGCACCTTGTGCAGGGGTATGCCCTCGATGCCGGTGAGGACCATCGCGGCCATCGTCTCCGGCTTGATCTTGGTGAAGAGGCCGCCCATGCCGAGCTCGTCGCCGCCGAGTTCCTCGGGGCGCATCGTCACCGGGACCCGGGCCGCCGTGGCCCCGTCCGGTGCGCCGAAGTACTTGTACGTCACTCCCATGCCGCGGCCCTTCGGCAGGTCCTCCGGCGGTGTCGCGGGCTCGGGGACGGCGTCGGCCGCCTCCGTCGCGCGGCGGCGGTGCTTGCCCCGGCGGCGGGCCTCGCGGGCGCGCTGCGGATCGAGGCCGTCCTTACCCTCGCCCGGTCCACCACCGCGTTGCATATCTCCACCCGACTGGTCTTGCTGGCTCCGGCCCCGCGGCCCCCGCCACGCAGCCTGATCATCATGGCAGTGACCTCCCCCGCGGCGACGCGGTGAAACGCCCGCCCGCAAGTCTGTCGCGGCCTCTGAGACCATGGCTGGTGTGAGCTACCCGTACCCGTATGAAGCCCCAGTTTCGCAGACGCTCTTCGAGCGCGCCTCCCTCGTGACCCCCGGCGGCGTGAACTCTCCCGTGCGCGCCTTCCGCGCCGTGGGCGGTACGCCCCGGTTCATGGTGTCCGGGACCGGTCCGTACCTCACGGATGCCGACGGTCGCGAGTACGTGGACCTCGTGTGCTCGTGGGGACCGATGATCCTCGGCCATTCCCACCCCGAGGTGATCGAGGCGGTCCAGGCGGCGGTCGCCCGCGGCACCTCCTTCGGTACGCCCGGCGAGGGCGAGGTGGCGCTCGCCGAGGAGATCGTGGCGCGCGTCGAGCCCGTGGAGCAGGTGCGGCTCGTGTCCTCCGGGACGGAGGCGACCATGTCGGCGATCCGGCTGGCGCGCGGCTTCACCGGTCGCGCCAAGGTCGTGAAGTTCGCCGGCTGCTACCACGGTCACGTCGACGCGCTGCTGGCCGCGGCCGGTTCCGGTCTGGCCACCTTCGCGCTGCCGGACACCCCGGGCGTGACGGGCGCGCAGGCCGGCGACACGATCGTGCTGCCCTACAACGACCTCGGTGCCGTGCGGGCCGCGTTCGCCGCGCACCCGGGCGAGATCGCCTGTGTGATCACGGAGGCGGCGCCCGGCAACATGGGCGTGGTCACCCCCGCCGAGGGCTTCAACCAGGGCCTGGCGGACCTGTGCCGGGAGAACGGCGCGCTGTACGTCTCCGACGAGGTCATGACCGGTTTCCGTACCTCGCGGGCCGGCTGGTACGGGGTCGACGGGGTCAAGCCCGACCTGCTGACCTTCGGCAAGGTCATGGGCGGCGGCTTCCCGGCGGCGGCCTTCGGCGGCCGCGCCGACGTGATGGGCCACCTGGCCCCGGCCGGCCCGGTCTACCAGGCGGGCACCCTGTCCGGTAACCCGATCGCCACCGCCGCGGGCCTGGCGCAGCTGCGGCTGCTGGACGCGGCGGCGTACGAGAAGGTCGGTGCGGTCTCCCAGGAGATCCAGGGCCTGGTCACCGCCGCGCTCACCAAGGAGGGCGTCGCGCACCGGCTGCAGACCGCCTCCAGCATGTTCTCCGTCTTCTTCACCGCGGAGCAGGTGCGGAACTACGACGACGCCAAGCGTCAGGAGAGCTTCCGCTTCAACGCGTTCTTCCACTCGATGCTGGCGCAGGGCGTCTACCTGCCGCCGTCCGCCTTCGAGTCCTGGTTCGTTTCCACCGCCCACGACGACACGGCGATCGAGCGGATCGCGGCGGCGCTGCCGGCCGCCGCCCGGGCCGCCGCGGAGGCCACCGCATGAGCAACGACGGCCGTGACACGGCGTCCGACCTGACCGTCGTCCACCTGGTGCGCCACGGGGAGGTGCACAACCCGGACGGGGTCCTCTACGGGCGCCGCGAGGGCTACCACCTCTCCGAGCTGGGCCGGCAGATGGCCGACCGGGTCGCCGAGCACCTCAAGGGCCGCGACATCGCCTACGTGGTCGCCTCGCCCCTGGAGCGCGCGCAGGAGACGGCGGAGCCGATCGCGAAGGTCCACGGCCTGGACCTGGCGACGGACCGGCGCCTGCTGGAGGCGGAGAACGTCTTCGAGGGCAAGACCTTCGGCGTCGGTGACGGCGCGCTGCGCAAGCCCGGTAACTGGAAGCATCTGACGAACCCGTTCAAGCCCTCCTGGGGAGAGCCGTACGTGGAGCAGGTGGTCCGGATGATGAGCGCGCTGGAGGCGGCGCGCGACGCGGCCCGCGGCCACGAGGCGGTCGCGGTCAGCCACCAGCTGCCGATCTGGATCGTCCGCAGCTTCGCGGAGAAGCGCCGGCTGTGGCACGACCCGCGCCGCCGCCAGTGCACGCTGGCCTCGCTGACCTCCTTCACCTACCAGGGGGACCGGCTGGTGTCGGTGGGCTACAGCGAGCCCGCCCGCGACCTGGTCCCGGCGCATCTGCTCGCGGGTGCGAAGCCGGTCAAGGGCGGTTCCAAGGCGTTCGGCGCCTGAACGGGCCGCCGGACCCGCCCTGACCAGGGCATGGACAGCGGCGGTGGGGGGCGCGGTAGATCGCCCGATCGCTCATGCGAAACTTTTCACATGAGCCTTAGCCGCGCCCCCCGACGCCGCTCGACCGGCGGACGTGCCCTCCTGCTGACCGCGGTGACCGTCACCGGCGCCCTCGTCCTCACGGCGTGCGACGGCGGCGACAGCGGCAAGCCGACCGGCAGCGGCGGCAACTACGTGACGGGCGCGAGCGGCATCTCCACCTCCGCCAAGGGCGAGCGGACCGAGGCGCCGAAGCTCGACGGGGAGACCGTCGACGGCAAGAGCCTGGACACGACGGCCCTCAAGGGCAAGGTCGTCGTCCTCAACGTGTGGGGCTCCTGGTGCCCGCCCTGCCGGGCCGAGGCACCGGCCTTCGCGAAGGTCTCCAAGGAGCTCACCGACGCCGGCAAGGACGTCGTCTTCGTCGGCGTCAACGTCCGCGACAACAGCAAGCAGAACGCCGCCTCCTTCGAGGAGACCTTCGGGATCACCTACCCGAGCCTCTACGACCCGGACGGAAAGCTGCTGCTGCGCTTCCCCAGGGGCAGCCTCAACCCGAACGCCATCCCCTCCACGCTCGTCCTGGACCGGGAGGGCCGGATCGCGGCCCGCACCCTGGCCCCCCTCGGCGAGGAGCAGCTGCGCTCCATGATCGACCCCGTCCTCGCGGAGCAGTGACCCCGTGGTCGACTACGTCCTCGCCGCCGAGGCCACCGGCGTGAACGAGACGGTGCTGAACGGCGCGCTGCTGCTGGCGCTGCCGATCGCCCTCCTCGCCGGCCTGGTCTCCTTCTTCTCGCCGTGCGTCCTGCCGCTCGTCCCCGGCTACCTCTCCTACGTGACCGGCGTCAGCGGCGCCGACCTCGCCGAGGCCCGGCGCGGGCGGATGCTGACGGGCGCCGCGCTGTTCGTCGCCGGGTTCACTGTGGTCTTCGTCTCCACGGGCGCCCTCTTCGGATACTTCGGCACCGAGCTCAACGAGTACAAGCAGATCATCTCCAGAGTCCTCGGCGGCCTGGTGATTCTCCTCGGCCTCTTCTTCATGGGCGCGATCCCCGGTCTGACGATGCGGGAGTTCCGCTTCCACAGGAAACCGGCGGCGGGCCTGCTCGGCGCACCGCTGCTCGGCGTGCTCTTCGGCGTCGGCTGGACCCCCTGCATGGGCCCGACCCTCGCCGCCGTCACCACCCTCTCCCTCGACCAGGCGAGCGCCGGCCGCGGCGCCCTGCTGACCGTGGTGTACTGCCTGGGGCTGGGTGTGCCCTTCATCCTCGCCGCGCTCGCCTTCCGCAAGGCGCTCGGCGCGTTCGGCTGGGTGAAGCGGCACTACGCGTGGGTGATGCGCATCGGCGGCGGCATGCTGATCCTCACGGGCCTGCTGCTCGTCACAGGTTTGTGGGACAGCATCGTGACCGACATGCAGAGCTGGACCCAAGGCTTCACGGTGGGGATCTGAGGAACCGACGGACATGAGTACGACAGACAAGGCGCCCACCGGGACGCCCCCCGAGCCCGCTCCGGCGGACCCCGCCGAGGCGGACGCCGGCTCCCAGCTCTCCACCGCACCCGTCGAGGACAGCGGTCCCGTCGGCATCGGCGTGACCGGCTGGGTCCGCTGGTTCTGGCGGCAGCTCACCTCCATGCGCGTGGCGCTGATCCTGCTCTTCCTGCTGTCCCTGGGCGCCATCCCCGGCTCCCTGGTCCCGCAGACCAGCGTGGACGCGATGAAGGTCGCCGAGTGGAAGCGGGACAACGCCTCCTACGTCGGCATCGCCGAGGCCCTCCAGCTCTTCGACGTCTACAGCTCGGTGTGGTTCTCCGCGATCTACCTGCTGCTGTTCATCTCGCTGATCGGCTGCATCGTCCCGCGCGCCTGGCAGTTCGTCGGCCAGCTCCGCGGCCGCCCGCCGGCCGCCCCGCGGCGGCTCGACCGGCTGCCCGCCCACACCACCTGGCGCACCGACACCGCCCCGGAGGAGGTCCTGGCGCAGGCCCGGACCGTCCTCGGTGCCAAGCGCTTCCGCACCGAACCGGGCGAGGGCCATGTCGCGGCGGAGAAGGGCTACCTCCGCGAGGCCGGGAACCTGATCTTCCACGTCGCGCTGATCGTGATGCTCGTCGCTTTCGCCTGGGGCCAGTACTTCAAGTCCGAGGGCGGCAAGCTCGTCCTGCGCGGCAGCGGCTTCTCCAACACGCTCACCCAGTACGACGACTTCAAGCCCGGCACCCTCTTCCACCCGGACGACCTGCCGCCGTTCAGCTTCACGCTGGACCGCTTCGACGCCACCTACGAGATGGGCGGCCCGCAGCGGGGCACCCCGCGCGACTTCAAGGCGTACGTCACCCTCAGCGAGGGGGCGCACGGCACCCCGCAGAAGCGCGAGATCCAGGTCAACGAGCCCCTGGAGATCGAGGGCTCGAAGGTCTACCTGCTGGGGCACGGCTACGCGCCGGTCATCTCGGTGACCGACCCCACCGGCAAGGTGATCTACAAGGACGCCGTCCCGGTGCTCCCGCAGGACGGCAACCTGACCTCCACCGGGGCCATCAAGGTCACCGACGGCTACAAGGACAAGGACGGCAAGCAGGAGCAGCTGGGCTTCAACGCCGTCTTCGTGCCGACCTTCGCGGGCGAGGGCAAGGGCACGATGTTCTCGCAGTTCCCCGCCCTGCTGAACCCGCAGCTCATGCTCAACGCCTGGCACGGCAGCCTCGGCGTCGACTCGGGTCTGCCGCAGAACGTCTACCGGCTCGACACCTCCAAGATGGAGATGTTCAAGGACGAGTCGGGCCAGCAGTTCAAGCAGAAGATGGCCCCCGGCGACACGATGACCCTGCCGAACGGCGCGGGCACCGTGAAGTTCGAGGGCATCGAGCGCTGGGCCACCTTCTCCGTCACCCACCAGCCCGGCAGCGGCCTCGCCCTCGCGGGCGCCATCGCCGCCATCGCGGGCCTGGCCGGATCGCTGTTCATCCAGCGCCGCCGGGTCTGGGTGCGCGCGGTGGCGGGCAAGGACGGCGTGACCGTCGTGGAGATGGCGGGCCTCGGCCGCAGCGAGTCCGCCAGGCTTCCCCAGGAACTGGCGGACCTCGCCGCCACGCTGCACCAGCGGGCGCCGAGCGCGCCCGCTGCACCGGCCGGAACCCGTAGTGAAGAAACCCCTGAAGGAGAGCGCGGATGACGCCGCTCGCAGCCGCAGCCAACGAGAACCTGGCTGAGATCAGCAATTACCTGATCTATTCGTCGATGGCGGTCTACACGCTCGCCTTCTTCGCGCACATCGCCGAGTGGACCTTCGGCAGCCGCAGCAAGGTGGGCCGTACGGCCGCCGCGCTGACCGGCGCGCAGGAGACCGGGGCCCCGGCCGTGCGGGTGCGCGGCAAGGACGGCGGCACCGCCGTACTGGACCGCCCCCAGGTCACCACCCGCTCCGGCGCCGGCACCCGCGACGTCCCGGACGGCCCCGGCGCGGCCGGCGGCACCGTGCAGGGCGACCTGTACGGGCGGATCGCGGTCTCGCTGACGGCCCTCGCCTTCCTGGTGGAGGCGGCGGGCGTGGTCACCCGCGCGCTGTCGGTGCAGCGGGCCCCCTGGGGCAACATGTACGAGTTCTCGATCACCTTCTCCACGGTGGCCGTCGGCGCGTACCTGGTGCTGCTCGCCCTCGGCAAGAACGTGCGCTGGCTCGGCCTGATCCTGGTCACCACCGTCCTGCTGGACCTCGGCATCGCGGTCACCTGGCTCTACACCGACAGCGACCAGCTGGTCCCGGCCCTGCACTCGTACTGGCTGTGGATCCACGTCTCGACCGCCATCTTCTGCGGCGCCGTCTTCTACCTCGGCGCCGCCGGCACGGTCCTCTACCTCTTCCGCGACTCCTACGAGGCCAAGCTCGCGGGCGGCGGCACGCCCGGCCGGTTCGCCTCGTCGGTGCTGGAGCGGCTGCCCTCGGCGGCCTCGCTCGACAAGTTCTCGTACCGGATCAACGCGGCCGTCTTCCCGCTGTGGACGTTCACGATCATCGCGGGCGCCATCTGGGCGGGTGACGCCTGGGGCCGCTACTGGGGCTGGGACCCCAAGGAGGTCTGGTCCTTCGTGACCTGGGTGGCCTACGCCGCCTACCTGCACGCCCGCGCCACCGCCGGCTGGAAGGGCCGCAAGGCCGCGTACTTCGCGCTCTTCGCCTTCGCCTGCTGGATCTGGAACTACTACGGCGTGAACATCCTGCTCAGCGGCAAGCACTCCTACGCGGGCGTCTGAGCCCGCACCCCACCCGACGCCGGTGGCCCGCCCCTCCCGGCTTCCGGGGGTCCCCGGGAAGGGCGGAGCGGGGCGGGGTAGGGGGAATTGTGTGACCTCGATCCTGCGGCGGCTTCATGACCG
>NZ_JBEYVX010000056.1:0-39960 GCF_040644195.1 Streptomyces sp. NPDC047014
ATCGCCGCCTGCAGCGCACAGATCGGGTCGATCTCGGTGATGACCACCCGCGCACCCTGACCGCGCAGCGACTCCGCACAGCCCTTGCCCACATCCCCGTAACCGAAGACCACGGCCACCTTGCCGCCGATCAGGACATCCGTGGCACGGTTGATGCCGTCGATCAGCGAGTGCCGGCAGCCGTACTTGTTGTCGAACTTCGACTTCGTCACCGCGTCGTTCACATTGATCGCCGGGAACAGCAGCTCACCCGACTGCATCATCTCGTACAGACGGTGCACACCCGTGGTGGTCTCCTCCGTCACACCGCGGATCTCGGACGCGAGCTGCGTCCACTTCTGCGGGCTCTCGCCGAGGGTGCGGTTGAGGAGCGTGAGGATGTGGGCGTACTCCTCGGAGTCGGCCGTGGCCGGGTCCGGGGCGGCGCCGGCCTTCTCGAACTCGACGCCCTTGTGGACGAGGAGGGTGGCGTCGCCACCGTCGTCGAGGATCATGTTCGGGCCGCCGGTGGGGGTGTTCGGCCAGGTCAGCGCCTGCTCGGTGCACCACCAGTACTCTTCCAGCGTCTCGCCCTTCCAGGCGAAGACGGGGACGCCCTGCGGGTTCTCCGGGGTGCCGTTCGGGCCCACCGCGATGGCGGCGGCCGCGTGGTCCTGGGTGGAGAAGATGTTGCAGGAGGCCCAGCGGACGTCGGCGCCGAGGGCGACGAGGGTCTCGATGAGGACGGCGGTCTGCACGGTCATGTGCAGGGAGCCGGTGATCCGGGCGCCGGCCAGCGGCTGCGCCTCGGCGTACTCACGGCGGATCGACATCAGACCGGGCATCTCGTGCTCGGCCAGGGTGATCTCCTTGCGGCCGAACGCGGCCAGGGAGAGGTCTGCGACCTTGAAGTCCATGGGTGCTGCTCCTCATGGTTCGAGAGGGTGGGTACGGCTGGTCCGTGCGCCGTCCTGGGGACGGGACACCGAGCACAGTCCGTCGGGGGTCCTCTCTCCCCTCGGCCGGTCGCGGGGACCGCCCGACCCGCCATCAGCAGCGACGCCTGACACTGCCCACGAATCTACACCGACGGGCCCCCTCGACCCCAGCCGGACGGAGAACTCGCCCCCTCGGTTCGCCTCCCGGGACCCCGCGCTGCCCCGCGCGACGGCGGGGACACGGCGAAGGCCCCCGGGAGCGGTCGTGCTCGCGGGGGCCTTCGGCGTACCGGGGGCTACTTGGTGAGGTCGGCCTTCTCAGGGCGGTAGATGTCCGGCTCCAGGTAGATGACGCGGGCGATCGGGACCGCCTCGCGGATGCGGGCCTCGGCGGCGTTGATGGCGTCCGCCACCTCCGTCGCGGTGTCGTTGCCCTCGACCGCGATCTTGGCCGCGACCAGCAGTTCCTCGGGGCCGAGGTGCAGGGTGCGCATGTGGATCACGCGGGTGACGACGTCGCCGTCGACCACCGCGGCCTTGATCTTCTCGACCTCCTCCGTGCCGGCGGCCTCGCCGAGCAGCAGGGACTTGGTCTCGGCGGCCAGCACGATCGCGATGGCGATGAGCAGTACGCCGATGCACAGGGTGCCGATGCCGTCCCAGACGCCGTCGCCGGTCAGCAGCGCGAGGCCGACGCCCGCCAGCGCGAGCACCAGGCCGACGAGCGCGCCCAGGTCCTCCAGGAGCACGACGGGCAGTTCGGGGGCCTTGGCCCGGCGGACGAACTGCGTCCAGCTCTGGGCGCCGCGGATCTCGTTCGACTCCTTGATGGCCGTACGGAAGGAGTAGCTCTCGGCGATGATCGCGAAGACCAGGACGCCCACGGGCCAGTACCAGGCGTCGATGGGGTGCGGGTCGTGGATCTTCTCGTAGCCCTCGTAGATGGCGAACATGCCACCGACGGTGAACAGGACGATGGAGACGAGGAAGGCGTAGATGTAGCGCTCGCGCCCGTAGCCGAAGGGGTGTTGGGGCGTCGCCTCGCGCTGGGCCTTCTTCCCGCCGAGGAGCAGCAGGCCCTGGTTGCCGGAGTCCGCGACCGAGTGGACGCTTTCCGCGAGCATCGACGAGGATCCGCTGAAGAGGAACGCCACGAATTTGGCTACAGCGATGGCGAGGTTGGCGGCGAGTGCCGCCACGATCGCCTTGGTACCGCCCGACGCGCTCATGGGTGCAGGTGTCCTTCCTGGGCCTGTGACCTAACCGGCCGCACATTGTTGCAGCCCCCGGCCCGGACGACGCCGTCTCAGACCACCACGGTGGCACGGAAGACCGTACCCGCTCCCGTCAGTTCCACCGCTTCCCCGGCCGGTACGAAGACGGACTCGCCCGGGGACAGGGCCAGTTCGCCGGCGCGCGCAGAGCCGGCGGTGCAGAGCAGGATCTGCGGGGCGCCGGCCGGGAGCGGGTGGGGGGCGCCGCCGGGGGCGAGGAGGAAGCGGGAGAGGCGGAACTCGTCGATGGGGGCCTCGTAGACCTCCTCGCCGCCGTCGCCCTCGGGGCGCAGCACGTCGGGGTCGCTGGGCTCGAAGCGGACGATCTTGAGCAGTTCGGGCACGTCCACGTGCTTGGGGGTGAGCCCGGCGCGCAGCACGTTGTCGGAGTTGGCCAGCAGCTCCACGCCGAGGCCGTCGAAGTAGGCGTGCGGGACTCCGGCGCCGAGGAACATGGCCTCGCCGGGCTGGAGTCGGACGTGGTTGAGCAGCATGGCCGCGATGACGCCCGGGTCGCCCGGGTAGTGGTGGATCAGCGAGGCGTACGTGGCGTACTCGCCGCCGAGCCGGCCGGCGGCGGCCGCGGTCTCGGCGACCGTACGGGTCATCTGCTCGCGGTCGGCGCTCAGTACGGCCGTCAGCACCTCGCGCAGCGCGGCCTCCTCGGGGTGGGCGCGCAGCAGGTCGGCGTACGGCTTGAGGGAGTTGACGCCGAGCCCGTCGAGGAGGTCCGCGGAGTCCTTCGGGGCGCGGAAGCCGCACAGCCCGTCGAAGGTGGTGAGCGCGCAGATCATCTCGGGCTTGTGGTGGGCGTCCTTGTAGTTGCGGTGGGGCGCGTCGGCGGGGATGCCGCGCCGCTCCTCGTCGGCGAAGCCGGCCCGGGCCTGCTCCAGGTCGGGGTGGACCTGGAGGGAGAGCGGGGCGCCGGCGGCGAGGATCTTGAGCAGGAAGGGCAGCCGGGGGCCGAACCGGTCCGCGGTGGCGGCGCCCAGTTCGGCGACGGGGTCGGCGGCGATGACCTCCGCCAGCGACCTCGGGCCGTCGCCGCGGTCGATGCGGGACGGGGCCCCCGGGTGGGCGCCCATCCACAGCTCGGCCTGGGGCTCACCGGTGGGCTCGGTACCGAGGAGGGCGGGGAGGGCCGTGGTGGATCCCCAGGCGTAGGGGCGGATCGTGTTGGTCAGGCGGTCCATCGTCGTCTTCCTGGACAGGGCCGGGCGCGTGCGCGCGTCTCAGCTGTTTCCCCCGGAGGCCAGCGCCAGGTAGGCGGTGGCGAAATCCGTGACGGCGAGGAGTTCGGCGAGCTGCTCCAGCTCGGCGCCCTCCTCCGGTTCGAGCTCGCTGATGGCCGTGTCGTGGCTGAGGGCGAGTTCGCGGGCGGCGGGGGCGGCGGTGAGGCCGCCGGTGGGGCGGTCGCGCAGCAGGACGACGCGGGCGCGCAGGGCCTGGGGCTCCTCGACCCGGTCGCGGAAGAAGTCCTCGGGGTCGGCGCCGGCGGCGAAGTCCCCGGCGAGCAGGACCCCGTGGGCGGGCAGCGCCTCGGGGAGGGCGGCGGCCAGGGCGGGGCGGCCGGCGAGCTCGGCGAGGGTGGCGGCGAAGCGGCGGCCGGCGGGGGCGGCGCCGACGCCCTCGCTCCAGATCAGCGGGAGGGAGTCGGCGAGCTCGGCGGCGAGGGTCTTGGCCGGGTTGGAGTAGGTGGCGATGGCGGGGCCGCAGCGCTCGGCGGTGCGGTCGAGCCGGTCCGCGACGAGCTGGAGGGTGTCGGGGGCGGCGGTGATCAGGCCGACCTTGTCGAGGAGCAGCAGCAGCGGGGTGAGCAGGGCCCACAGGGCGCCGGGGCCGGCGGCGGCGGATTCGTCGAACTCCTGGTACGGGGCCTTCGCCATCGGTACGAGGAGCCCGTGCGCGCCGTCCACGGCCTCGCTCAGCGGTGAGCGTTCGGGGGCGACGGCGACGACGGTGCAGCCGCGGCGGTACGCCTGCTCCGCGAGGAGGGCGAGGCCGGGCTCGGTGCCGTCGGTGGTGGCGAGGAGCAGCAGGTCGACGGGGCCGGCCCAGCCGGGCAGCGCCCAGCGCAGGGCGCCGGCGGCGTGGGCGACGCCGGTGGGGTCGAGGCGGATCACCGGCGCGGAGGCGCCCGCGAGGGCGCCGAGCAGGTCCGCGACCCCGGTGGCGGCGGTGCCGGGCCCGGCGATCAGGACGGCGCGGGGGCGGCCGTCGGGGCGCAGCTCGGCGAGACCGGCCTCGGTCGCGTGCCGGGCCGCGGTGCGGACCCGGGCCCCGGCCTCGGCCGCGCCGCGGAGCAGGCCGCGGCGGTCTACGCGGGCGAGATCGTCCGGTGCGTCGAGGAGCGACTCGTCGAGCATGGCGGCCTCCGGCTGTCGGGTGACGGGAACCAGTTCTGTGCGGGTCAGGCGGGGCGGCGGGCCTCGTCGACGAGGAGCACCGGGATGCCGTCGCGGACCGGGTACGCCAGGCCGCAGTCCTGGCCGGTGCAGATCAGCTCGGGCGCGGTCTCGTCGGCCGACTTGTCCTGGAGGGGCGCGTGGCAGGCGGGGCAGGCGAGGATCTGCAGGAGGCCGGCTTCGAGCGGCATGGGGTGGGTTCCCTTCGGGGATGCGGGTACGGCGTGGTCAGCGTACCGCCGAGTCGGGGGCGGTGCGGTGCGGTGGGCCCCGCAATCCCCCGCGCCTCAACCGCCGGCGGGGCTGGGTACGGCTCCGCGGAGCCTGGGTTGGCGCGGCGGGGCGGGGTCCGCCGAGAACCAACCCGGCTCCGCCGGGCCCCGGGCTCCGCCCGGACCCGCGCCTCAAACGCCGGCGGGGCTGAGTTTGGCTCCGCCGGGCCTGGGCTGGCGCCGCGAGGCTGAGTGTGGACCCGCCGAGCTTGGGTTGGCGCGACGAGGCTGGGTGTGGCCCCGCCGAGCCTGGTTTGTGCCGCAAGGCTGGGTGTGGCCCTGCCGAGCCTGGGGTTGTGCGGCGAGGCGGGGGTGACCCGGTCGGGGCTGGTTTGGTGCGGCGGGGTTGGTGCTGAGGCGTAGGGCCGGGTTCCGGGGAACCCGCACCCATCCGCCGGGGGCGGGGCAAATCCAGCCTCGCCGGCGTTTGAGGCGCGGGCCCGGGCAGCGCCCGGCACCCGGCGGAGCCGGGGTCACCCCCGACAAGCCGCAGGCGAACGGCGAGGCGCACAAACTCCAGCTCCGCTGAGACGGGACGTGCGGCCCACTTCCAGCCCCGCCGGCGTTTGAGGCGCGGGTCCGGGCAGCGCCCGGTGCCCGGCGGAGCCGGGGTCACCCCTGACAAGCCGCAGACGGGCGGGGAGCCGGGCCAAATCCAGCCCCGCCGGCGATTGAGGCGCGGGCCCGGCGGAGCCGGGGTTACACAGGCGTCAGGCGCGGATCAGGGCAAGGGCCTCGTCGCGGACCTTGGTCAAGGTCTCCTCGTCGCGGGCCTCTACGTTCAGGCGGAGCAGCGGCTCCGTGTTCGAGGCTCGGACGTTGAACCACCAGTCCGCGGCCGTGACCGTCAGGCCGTCCAGTTCGTCCAGGGTTACGCCCTCGCGGGAGCCGAAAGCGGCCTTGACCGCCGCCAGGCGGGCGGACTGGTCCGCCACCGTGGAGTTGATCTCGCCCGAGCCCGCGTACCGGTCGTACGAGGCCACCAGCTCCGAGAGCGGGCCCGCCTGGCCGCCCAGGGCCGCCAGGACGTGGAGCGCGGCCAGCATGCCCGTGTCCGCGTTCCAGAAGTCCTTGAAGTAGTAGTGCGCCGAGTGCTCGCCGCCGAAGATCGCACCCGTCTTCGCCATCTCCTCCTTGATGAAGGAGTGCCCCACCCGCGTCCGCACCGGCGTGCCGCCGTTCTCGCGGACGACCTCCGGAACGGACCACGACGTGATCAGGTTGTGGATGACCGTGCCCGAGCCGCCGTTACGGGCCAGCTCGCGGGAAGCGACCAGCGCCGTGATCGCCGACGGGGAGACGCCCTCGCCCCGCTCGTCCACGATGAAGCACCGGTCCGCGTCGCCGTCGAAGGCGATGCCGAGGTCCGCGCCCTCCGCCAGGACCCGCGCCTGCAGGTCCACGATGTTCTTCGGGTCCAGCGGGTTCGCCTCGTGGTTGGGGAACGTGCCGTCCAGCTCGAAGTACATCTCCGTGACGTCCAGGGGGAGGCCCGCGAAGACCGTGGGGACCGTGTGGCCGCCCATGCCGTTGCCCGCGTCCACGACCACCTTCAGCGGGCGGATCGAGGTCAGGTCCACCAGGCCGCGCAGATGCGCCGCGTAGCCCTCCAGCGAGTCCTGCTCCGTCACCGTGCCCGGGACCACGCCCTCCGCCACCGCCGGGGCGCCGGCGTCCAGCCAGCCCTCCACCAGCTCGCGGATCTGCGACAGGCCCGTGTCCTGGCCCACCGGCGCCGCACCCGCACGGCACATCTTGATGCCGTTGTACTGCGCCGGGTTGTGGGAGGCCGTGAACATCGCACCCGGCAGGTTCATCGAGCCCGAGGCGTAGTACAGCTGGTCCGTCGAGCACAGGCCGATCAGGGTGACGTCCACGCCCCGCGCCGCCGCGCCCCGCGCGAACGCCGCCGACAGGCCCGGCGACGAAGGCCGCATGTCATGGCCGATCACGATCGCCGAACCGCCTACGACCTCCACGAACGCCGCACCGAACAGCTCGGCCAACGACTCGTCCCACTCGTCCGGCACGACGCCACGCACGTCGTACGCCTTGACGATGTTCGAAAGATCTGCGGCCACTGCCTGTCCTCCTGAAAGGTCCTTTGCGGTGCAGCAAACCTACCCTGAACCGGGCGCGGCACCGCCGGACCGCCGGGCGTCAGGAATCGGGCGAACGCAGGACGCGCAGATGTCCGCGGCGGGTCTCGCCGCCGGTCTGGCCGCCCTGGCCGGGGCCGCCGTTCTCGGCGGTACGGCTCGGCGGGCGCGCGGCCTCGCGTACGGCGTTGGCCAGGGCTTCGAGGTCGTCACCGCTGGGGCGCGACGGACCGGAGGTGTCGGACAGCCGGACGACGTCCCAGCCGCGCGGGGCGGTCAGGCGTTCCGAGTGCTCGGCGCACAGGTCGTAACAGTGGGGTTCGGCGTAGGTGGCGAGCGGGCCGAGAACTGCGGTCGAATCGGCGTAGACGTACGTCAGTGTCGCGACGGCAGGGCGGCCGCACGCGGTGCGCGAACAGCGACGTACAAGGCTCACGACGTTGGACGGTACCGCACTCTTGACCGGGCCGCGACGACTCCACCGCCGCTCACTCCCCCGTGTCGTGCTCAGGGCTACCCTGCGGGGGTGACGGACGCCCCTCTGCCCCCTTGCCCCGCCGAGCCCCCCGCGGGGGTCCCCGCCGAGCCCAGAACGCGCCGGCGGGACCGGCACGGGCGCGGGATGCGCGGGCCGCTGGCGCCGCCCCAGGTACCGCTGGCGGCGAGCCGGTCGGAGCTGTTCGGGGATCTCGTACGGGATTCCGTGGAGCGGCTGGAGCGCCGCTGGCCGCAGCTCGCGGAGGTGGAGTTCCTGGTCGGGGACGTGCCGGGGCCGCCCGGCGGCGCGGACGGCGGCTGGAACGACGAGGCGGTGCCGCTGGGTGCGGCGTACGGGTCCCGGGAGGGGCGGCCGTCGCGGATCGTGGTGTTCCGGAGGCCGGTGGAGATCCGTACGAAGTCCCGGGACGAGAAGGCGATGCTGGTCCACGAGGTGGTGGTGGAGCAGGTGGCGGAACTGCTCGGGCTCACCCCGGAGACCGTGGACCCCCGGTACGGCCAGGACTGATCCGGCCGGACCGGGGAGCGGCGGGGCGGGGAGCGCCCGGAAGGGCCGGGTCCCTCAGCGGGTCAGGACCGAGAGGTCCTGGGAGGCGCGGGGCACGGAGACCGTGGACCGGTCGTCCGAGAGGCCCTGGACGGTGAACATGGTGATCCCCTCGTGCGGGAGGGACAGCGTGCGGGCCGCGTGGACCGGGCCGCCGGAGACCGTTTCGACGGTGAGGGCGTAGGAGCCCTTGCCGCCCGCCGGGGCCAGGGTGAGCGCCTGGGTGGTGCCCGCCTTGAGGGTGACCTCCTGGGTGGCCGGTTCGCCGCCGCCGGTGCCGGGTGAGGCGGTGACCTTGACCTTCGCATCCGCGGTGGGCGCCGTCAGGGAGAGCACGGTGGTGTTCTCCTCGGGCCGGTTGTCGGCGACGGTGGCGCGGGCGCCGACCGGGCCGGTGGCCGGGACGAAGCCGAGCTCCTGCTTGGCGCCGCTGCCGCGGACCACCCGTACCGCGGCGACCAGCGGCGCGGCCCTGGCGGGGTCGGCGGGGGTCAGCAGCAGGGAGCCGGGCTCGCCGCGGGTGAGGTCCTTGAGGTCCATGACCGCCGTCATCCCGGCCTTGACGTGCAGCTGCTCGCTGCCCGCGGGGGTGATCGGCCCGCCCGGTCCGGCCAGCCGCAGCTTGAGGTCCGCGTCCTCCTCGCCCGGTACGAAGGCCACGAGCCGTACGGAGGTGGCGTCGGCCGGGATGCCCGGCAGGACGAGCGAGCCCGCGGGGTCCGCGGCGGCGGGCAGCCAGTCGGCTCCGACGCCCTCCTCGCCCGCCTGGACGGAGGCGCCCACGCGGCCGGCGCGGGTGGTCACGTGGGCGGTGGCGTCGGCGAGCTGGGCGTTCGGGACGAGCGAGGACAGCAGGACGGTCTTGGTGGACTTGGGGTCGACGCGGATGTTCTCGCTGGTGCCGGCCTCGGGCTTGGCGAGGCCGTCGGGGCCGAAGAGCTTGATGTCGACGATCGCGGCGGCGTCGTCGGGGTTGGTGAGGTGGACGTAGTCCCCGCGGCCCTTGGCCGTGCTGACGGCCGGGAACCAGAAGTCGGTGCCGGGCGCGGTGCAGCCGGCGCCGAGGAGGCCGCGGGTGCGGCCGACGGACACCTTGGTGGTGAGCTGGGCGGTCCAGCCGGGGGCGAGGGAGCCGTCGGCGCTGCCGGTGAGGGCGGGGGCGTCGGCCCCGTTGGCGGTGGCGCCGACGGGCTTGCCGGGCTCCTTGGGCTCCAGTACGGGCTTGGCGTCCTTGGTGGCGCCGAGCAGCCGGGCGGAGCCCTTGCCGTCGGCGGGGGCGCCGGGGGTGTACGAGGTGTACGTGGTCTCGGCGATGTCGGAGGAGCTGGGCCCGGGGCACACCAGGAGGGAGCGTTCCACGGGCATCCGGGCGCCGGTGGCGGCCTTGGCCCCGGCGGCCGGGCCCGCGGGGCCGGGTGCGGTGAGGGCGGCGGCGCCGGTGAGGGCGGCGAGGGCCGCGGTCACGGCGGCCAGCGTGAGGGGGGCGCGGTGCTTCACTGCTGGGGGCTCCCGTCGGGACGCTGGTCGTGCGGTGCGTGCGGTGCGTGCGGTGCGTGCGGGTCGTGCGGTGCGTGGGGGTCGTACGGGTCGTAGGGCTCGTACGGGGGCTGCTGCTCGTACGGGTGGGGGTACGGCTGCTGCTCGGGGTACGCGGGCTGGTTCCCGTAGCCCTGGGGGGCCTGCTGCTCGTAGCCCTGGGCGGGCTGCTGCTCGTACGCCGGGTACTGCTCGTAGGGGTAGGGCTGCTGCGGGGGCTGGGCCTCGTAGGCGTAGCCGTCCTGGTCGCCGTACGCCTGGTAGGCGTAGCTCTCCTCGCCGTAGCCGGTCCGGTCGGGGAGCTGGGCGTACGGGTCGGCGGCGGCCGCGGTCTCCACCGGGCCGGGTACGGGCGCCGCCTCCGCCTCGGTCTCGGCGCGCAGGCGGCGGGCGCGGCGGCCCTCGCCGCTGTCGCGGGGGCCGGGGACGGCGGCGGTCTCCTCCTCGGGGAGGTCGTCGTCGAGGCTGGCGCGGCGGCCGGGGAGGGCCATGACGAGCAGGACCAGGGCGAGCAGGCCCTGGGCCCAGAGCCAGGCGGTGCGGGCGAGGGAGTCCTCGTGGACGAGGTCGAGGCGGCCGCCGGCGGCGGGCAGTTCGAAGCCCTGGGCCCAGCCGTCGAGGGTCTTGGGCTTGAGGGGCTTGCCGTCGAGGGTGGCCTGCCAGCCGGAGTCGGCGCGGTCGGCGATGCGCAGCAGGCGGCCCTCCTCCCCGGCGGGGATCTTGCCGTGGGCCTCGACGGGTCCGGCGGCGACGGGGATGGGGGCCTCGCCCTCCTTGGCGGAGACGATGACGGCGCGCGGCAGCCAGGGTTCGACGCCCCACAGGGCGGTGCCGTCCTGCTGGTGGCGGCGGCTCAGGCCCGGGGTGGCGTCGAGGACGCGGCGGATGTCGTCGGGGCCGCCGGGGCGGAACATGACGAAGCGGACGGCGTAGGCGCTGAGCTGGCTGGACTGGTCGGCGCCGGAGCCGGCGACGAGGTTGGAGACGACCTTGTCCAGGCGCGGGTCGGCGCCCGTCCGGGCGGTGATGTCGGCGTCGCCGAGGCGGCCGCCGGGGCCGCGGACGAGGCTGTAGGAGACGGTGCCGGGGGCGGCCACGTCGAGCAGCAGGGTGCGGGTCTGGTTGTCGTCGCCGCCGGCGTCGGCGACGAAGGCGGGGACCTGCACCGGGTCGCGGCGCTGGAGCGGGCCGTCGGCCCCGGCGAACATCCACAGCGCGGCGGCGGCCAGCGGGCCCGCGGCGGCGGCGAGGGCGACGAGCGCGGCCAGCGGCTGGCGCCAGCCGAAGCCGTGGGCGGCGAGGCGGTCCTTGGCCCCGTCGGCGCCGACCGCGGCGGCGGCGAGCAGGGCCAGGCCCTGGACGAGGGTGGCCGGGCCGGCCCAGGCGGTGCGGTTGGCGAGGACGGCGAGCAGCAGCCCGGCGAGGGCGGCGGCCCACGCGGTGCGCACGGCGAACTGCCGGTCGGCGCGCAGCAGGGCGGCCAGGGCGGCGAGGACGAGGCCGATGAGCAGCAGCGCGGTGCCGGTGCCGGGGCCGCCGGGGCTGATGCCGAGCAGGTCGAGGGCGCTCGCGGAGCCGGTTCCGTAGGGCAGTCCGGCCTCCTGGAGGAGGCGCCCGGGGTGGGTGAACAGGCCCAGGGACCAGGGGGCGAGGACGAGCAGCGGGACGGCGAGGGTGGCGAGCAGCCGCAGTCCGTACGCCTTCCAGTGCGCGCGGCGCAGGACGAGCGCGGCGGTGCCGAGCAGGGCGGCGAGCGGCCAGACGACGGGGGTGAAGGCGGTGGCAGCCGTCAGCAGGAGGGTGTACGTCCACACCGCGCGCCGTCCGCCCCGGCGGCCGGTGTCCTCGTCGTCCTCGCCGAGGGAGAAGGCGGAGACGGCGGAGCGGGCGATGAGCGGGAGGAGGACGGCGAGCACGGCGGTGCCGAGGCGGCCGCCGGCGAGGGCGCCGGTCACGGCGGGCAGGAAGGCGTAGGCGACGGCGGCCCAGGCGCGCAGCAGCCGGGAGGCGACGAGCGGCCGGGAGGCGAAGTAGGCGGTGAGTCCGGCGAGCGGGACGGAGCCGACGAGCAGCAGGGTGAGGGCGGCCCGGGTGGAGCCGAGGAGGAGGGTGCCGAGGGCGCCGAGGACGGCCAGGTGGGGCGGGGCCTCGGCGGTGGAGCCGGTGCCGACGGGGTGCCAGCCGTCGGTGTAGGCGCTCCAGAGCTCGGAGCCGCTGCCGGGGGCGGGCAGCAGGGCGCCGCCCATGAGGGAGCCGCCGCCGATGAGGGAGCGGCAGGCGGCGAGGGAGACGAGCAGGAGCAGTCCGAAGAGGAACGGGGCGGGGTTGCGGCCGATCCGCTTGAGGCGGGCGAAGCGCTCCTCGGCGACGGGGTAGTCGCCGTCCTCGCCGGGGGCGGTGAGGATGCTGCCGCCGCCGTGGCGTCCGGCGGGGGCGGTGTCGGTGTCGCGGGAGCCGCCGAAGTAGCCGGCGAGCTGGTCGGCGTTGGCGCGCAGGGAGGCGCCGGGCGGCGGGAAGAGCGGGCGCAGTTCGGCGGCGGGGACGGCGGGGCGGCGGCGGGCCTTGCGGGCGGCGAGGATCCTGCCGGGCCGCAGCAGGGTGGCGAGCAGGCCGGTGACCTCGTCCACGGCCTGGCCGGGGGCTTTGCCGATGAGGTAGGCGAGGGTGCGCAGCACGGTGCCGAACAGGACGCGCAGCAGGACGTAGGGCAGGGCGCGGCCGGAGCTGTTGGCGAGGATGGTGTAGACGGCGCCGGCCTTGTCGACGCGGTGGGGTCCGGCGGCGGTGCGGCCGACGCAGTCGACGGTGCGGCGTTCGCGGGCGGCGGCCTCGGCGTGGCGCAGGACGGCGTCGGGGGCGACGAGGACGGTGTGGCCGGCGCTCTGGGCGCGCCAGCAGAGGTCGACGTCGTCGCGCATCAGGGGCAGGCGCCGGTCGAAGCCGCCGAGGGAGTCGTAGACGTCGCGGCGGATCAGCATGCCGGCGGTGGAGACGGACAGGACGGGGCGTACCTGGTCGTGCTGGCCCTGGTCCTGTTCGCGGCGGTCGAGTCCGGTCCAGCGGCGGCCGCTGCGGGCGATGGTGACGCCGGCTTCGAGGAGCTGCTTCTTGTCGTACCAGCCGCGGAGCTTGGGGCCGATGACGGCGGCGTCGGGGTTCTCGTCGGCGACGCGGAGCAGTTCGGTGAGGGCGTCCGGTTCGGGGGCGCTGTCGTCGTGGAGCAGCCAGAGCCACTGGACGGGTTCGCCGTGGGGCAGGTCGGGGAGGTCGTAGGCGTCGTCGCGCCAGGTGCGGCTGACGGGGTCCCAGCCGCTGGGGCGCTTGAGGTACGGGAGGTCCTCGGGGGTGAGGGTGCCGGCGCCCCGGGCGGCTTCGTCGACGGCGGTGCCGAAGCCGGTGCGGCGGGCGAGGTGCAGGACCCGGTCGTCGCCGAGGGCGTCGGTGAGCAGTCGCGCGGATTCGTCGGCGCTGCCGGTGTCGGCGGCGACGTGGTTCTGGGCGGGGCGTTCCTGGCCGAGGAGGCCGGCGAGGGTGCGCGGCAGCCAGCGGGCGCCGTCGTGCGCGACGAGGACCGCGGTGACGACGTGCCGGGGGAACTGGGGTGTGTCGGGGGCCTGGTGGGAGGCCGTCGACTGGCTGTGCAGGGACATCGCGCTACGGGCCCTCCGGCCTGGGGGTCCCTCGGACGGAGTCCGGGGGAGGGTCCGGGGGTGGTGTTCCCCTCGGAGGCTGCTGGACAGCGCCCCACCCTAACGGCTGGCAAAGCAGCGGTCCGCCTCCTGCGGGGAAGGTGCAGGAGGCGGACCGTGTGCGGTGCCCGGTGTTCGACTTCCGGTCGCCCGGGGTCTGTTCGCTGTGCCGTGCGAGGTCAGACGGCGGCCTTCTTCAGGCGGCGCCGTTCCCGCTCGGACAGGCCGCCCCAGATGCCGAAGCGTTCGTCGTTGGCCAGGGCGTACTCAAGGCATTCGGAGCGGACCTCACAGGCGAGGCAGACCTTCTTGGCCTCGCGGGTGGAGCCGCCCTTCTCGGGAAAGAAGGATTCGGGGTCGGTCTGGGCGCACAGGGCGCGTTCCTGCCAGCCGAGCTCCTCGTCCGCCTCCTCGACCAGCAGTTCCTGAAACAGCTCGGTCATGTGCGCCCCTCGCTCTGTTCGTGCGTCCCCGTGGTCATGTCGTCACTGATCGCTACGAAACGACACGAGTGAAATTACAAGTGTGTGGCTCCTGAGCAGTCAAGCCGAGATCTGCTATTGGGGCCCTTATTCACTCTGCGGAACCAAGCCTATGCAGAAAGTGTTCATATCGCCAAAAATCGTGACACATGCCACCGGCGCCACGGGATGCCGCCTTTACCCGTATTCCACGTGGAGGCCGGAAGGGGGGTTGCGGTCCGCCCGGAAGAGCGGCGCAGATCACATTCAGGTCACGACATGGCGGTTCAGGTTTGAACCCGATGCAGCGCCACCTCCCCTGCCCCGAACTGCACAAACCTTTCTCCGGCCACAGTAACCGGATGAGGTGAAACTTTTCCCCCAAACCGGACATTGGGTTGACAGCCGGACCCCCGACCCGTTTCCCTTGTGCCCATGTCTGCGCCTGTCATTACCTCCGGAACCCCCATTCGTGGGTTCCTTGGTGCTGACCAGGTTCGCTGTCGCTGTTGCTGCTGTTGATGCCCGTGGAGCCATGGCTCCTCCGGAGCTCCGGCCCTTCCCCCAGCGACCGCCAGCACGACTGACATCCGTCGAGGTACCCCCCGATGAACAGCACCCCCCACCGCACCGGCGCCACCACCGCCTCCGCCTCCGTGCCCGCCCCGGCGGAAGCACTGGCCGCCGCACCGGTCGCCGCACCGGCGCCCGTGGAGAGCGACCTCCAGATCGCCGGCGACATCCTCGCCGTCCAGCACCTCCTCCAGCCCGCCCGGGAACACCCGGCGACCGTCGCCGAGTTCGTCGGGCTCGCCCGCTCCCTCGCCGAGGACCGCGCCTCCTGGGAGCACCTGGTCCGCTACGACGCCACCACCCGCTGGTACCACCGGCTGCGCACCGGCCCCGGGTACGAGGTCTGGCTGCTCAGCTGGGTCCCCGGCCAGGGCAGCGGCCTGCACGGCCACGGCGACTCCTCCGGCGTCCTGACCGTCCTGGACGGCGAGCTCACCGAGCACACCGCCCGCGGGCGGCTCACCCACCGGGCCGGCGCCCAACGCGTCTTCGCCCCCGGCTACGCCCACGAGGTCGTCAACGACACCCTCGAAGGCGCGGTCAGCCTGCACATCTACTTCCCGGGCCTGACCGAGATGCCGATGCACAGCTGCTCCCCGGCCGCCGCCGAGACCGGCACCGCCCCGCTGCCCGCCTGAGCATCACAGCCGACCACCACCGCCGACCACCACCGCGCACGGCGGGGGCCGGCTGACAGACTGTCCGTATGCGCATTGTTGTTCTGGCCGGCGGTATAGGCGGCGCCCGGTTCCTCCGCGGACTCAAGTCGGCACGGCCCGACGCGGACATCACCGTCATCGGCAACACCGGTGACGACATCCACCTCTTCGGCCTCAAGGTCTGCCCCGACCTGGACACGGTGATGTACACCCTCGGCGGTGGCATCAACGAGGACCAGGGCTGGGGCCGCACCGACGAGTCCTTCACCGTCAAGGAGGAGCTGGCCGCCTACGGGGTCGGGCCCACCTGGTTCGGCCTCGGCGACCGCGACTTCGCCACCCACATCGTCCGTACGCAGATGCTCGGCGCGGGCTATCCGCTCAGCGCCGTCACCGAGGCGCTGTGCGACCGCTGGCAGCCCGGGGTGCGGCTGCTGCCGATGTCCGACGACCGCGTAGAGACCCATGTCGCGATCACCGACGCGGAGACCGGCGAGCGCCGCGTCGTCCACTTCCAGGAGTACTGGGTCCGGCTGCGCGCCGCGGTGGACGCCGAGGCCGTCGTACCCGTCGGCGCCGAGCAGGCCAAGCCCGCGCCCGGTGTGCTGGAGGCCATCGCCGCCGCCGACGTGATCCTCTTCCCGCCGTCCAACCCGGTGGTGTCGGTGGGCACGATCCTGGCCGTGCCCGGCATCCGCGAGGCGGTGGCCGCCGCGCCCGCGCCCGTCATCGGCCTCTCCCCCATCGTCGGCGGCGCCCCCGTGCGCGGGATGGCCGACAAGGTGCTGGCCGCCGTCGGCGTGGAGTCCACCGCCGCGGCGGTCGCCCTGCACTACGGGACCGGGCTGCTCGACGGCTGGCTGGTGGACACCGCCGACGCGGACGCCGTCGCCGGGGTCGAGGCCGCCGGCATCCCCTGCCGGGCCGTACCGCTGATGATGACCGACCTGGAGGCCACCGCCGCGATGGCCCGCGCCGCGCTGGAGCTGGCCGGGGCGGCCCGGTGACGGCGGGGCAGGCGTCGGACGCCGGGCAGGCGCCGGAGCCGGGTGCGGGGGCCTCGTACGAGGTCCGGGCGCTCAGCGGGATCCCCGAGGTCCGGCCCGGCGACGACCTGGCCAAGCTGATCGTGACGGCCTTCCCCGGCCTGCGCGACGGGGACGTCCTGCTCGTCACCTCGAAGATCGTCTCCAAGGCCGAGGGCCGGATCGTGGAGGCCGGATCCCGCGAGGCCGCCATCGACGCCGAGACCGTACGGGTGGTCGCGCGGCGGGGGTCCCTGCGCATCGTCGAGAACCGGCAGGGCCTGGTGATGGCCGCGGCCGGGGTGGACGCCTCGAACACCGCGCCCGGCACCGTCCTGCTGCTCCCGGAGGACCCGGACGCCTCGGCGGCGGCCATCCGCGCCGGGGTGCGCGACGCGCTCTCCGTCGACGTGGGCGTGGTCGTCACGGACACCTTCGGGCGGCCCTGGCGCAACGGGCTGACCGATGTGGCCATCGGCTCGGCCGGCGTCCGCGTCCTGGACGACCTGCGCGGCGGCACGGACACCCACGGCAACCCGCTCAGCGCCACCGTCGTCGCCACGGCCGACGAGCTGGCCGCGGCCGGCGACCTGGTCAAGGGCAAGACGGCCGGGCTGCCCGTCGCCCTCGTGCGCGGGCTGCCCCACCTGGTCGGCGAGGGCTCCGCGGCCCGGGACCTCGTCCGCGCCCCCGCCGACGACATGTTCCGCCTCGGCACCTCGGAGGCCGTACGGGAGGCCGTCACGCAGCGGCGTACCGTACGGTCCTTCACCGCCGAGCCGGTGGACCCGGGCGCGGTCCGCCGGGCCGTCGCCGCCGCCGTGACGGCCCCGGCGCCGCACCACACCACGCCCTGGCGGTTCGTCCTGCTGGAGTCGGAGACCTCCCGGCTGCGGCTGCTGGACGCGATGCGGGAGGCGTGGATCGCGGACCTGCGGGCGGACGGCCGCTCCGAGGAGTCCATCGCCCGCCGGATCCGGCGCGGCGACGTCCTGCGCGAGGCCCCCTACCTGGTGGTGCCCTGCCTGGTGACGGACGGCGCCCACCACTACGGCCACGCCCGTCGGGACGCCGCCGAGCGGGAGATGTTCGTGGTCGCGATGGGCGCGGGCGTCCAGAACCTCCTGGTCGCCCTGGCCGGCGAACGCCTGGGCTCGGCGTGGGTCTCCTCGACCATGTTCTGCCGCGAGGTGGTGCGCGAGACCCTGTCCCTCCCCGCGACCTGGGACCCGATGGGCACGGTAGCGGTGGGCCACCCGTCAACGCCCCCGCCCGAACGCCCGCCCCGCCCGGCGGAACAGTTCATCGAGACCCGCTGAGGGCGCCCCGCGCGAGACCGGCCGACGCTTCGGCCGGTCCTGCCGACCGGGCCTAGAGCCCGGTGCTCCTGCCCGCGGCGACGGTGCGGACGCGGTCGACCTGGAGGCCCGCGACGCGCTCCAGGGCATCGCGCTCGTTCTCGCTGATGGTGACGTAGGCGAGGACCGTGCCGATGCGCAGGACCGCGTCCCCGGTGGCGTCGTCCATGAAGGCGTCGGTCTCGTCGGCCCCCGAGACCAGCGTCACCGGCTGGGACGGGTCCTTGTACTGGGCCGCTTCCTTCCGCTGCTTGTCGGCCAGCCCCTTCATGCCCGCGCGCGCCTGTTCGGCCGTCTCGAACGAGAAGAGCCGGAACTCCACCCGCGCCCGGCTGGATCCGCTGGCCTCGATGTCCTTGCCTCCGAAGGCGATCAGCCCGGTGCAGGGGACGCCCGTCTCCTTGGCGCAGTACGTGACGGCCTCAGCGCCTCCGGTGGCGAAGGGCTCGCCCCCGGAGAACCACTTGCTCACGTCCGACTCGTCCGGAAGCGCCTTGATCAGGGCCGCCGCGTGCAGACCGGCCAATTCGGGGCGATCTTGACGGAGCTGACGGACGTGACGTCAGATGCGGGGAGGAGTCGGCATCGAGAAGCGGCGCGGTCGCGGGAGGTTGGGCTTGTTCATCGCGGAAGAGAGCGTTTTCGATCCTGACGAGATGCTGGGTCTCTACGCGTCGGTCGGGTGGGAGGGTTACACCGCCGATGTCGGCAGGCTCTGCCGGGGGCTGCGGAACTCGCACCTCGTCATCACCGCGCGGGACGGGTCGGGCACGCTGCTCGGACTGGCCCGGACCGTCTCCGACGACGAGCACATCTGCTACGTCCAGGATGTCGTGGTCGATCCGGCCCATCACCGGCAGGGCGTCGGGCGGGCGCTGGTCGAGCACCTCATGCGGCGGTACTCGCACTGCCGTTTTTTCCTCCTCTCCACCGACCACGCGTCCTCGCCGGAGGGCGAGCGCAATCACGCGTTCTACCGGAGCCTGGGCTTCCTGTCCTACGAGGAAAAGGAGATGGCGGGCTTCGGACTGCCCAGGAACCGCCCCGACCTCCGGGACACGGCGCCCTGACGGGTCGGGTCATCGGCGGGCGCGCCAGGTGCCGTAGAGGGCGGCGACGGCGCTGATGACGCCCGCGAAGCCGGCTTCGCCGACGGTGAGGTAGGTGGCGGCGCAGGTGGCGAGGAGGGCGAGGAGGACCACGGCGTCGGGGACGCGGCGTCCACCGGGGTCCGGTTCGCGGGTGGGGGCCGGGGGGTGAGTGGGGTCGGGGGGCTGCGGGGTGTTCCCGGTGGGAGTCATGGCTCCAGGAGAGCGGTCCGCGGCCGCCGTTCCCAGTGATCCGTACGGGCCCGCCCGGACCCGGACGAGTCCGCGCTCCGGCCGTCGGAAGGCGGGCCGGTCGCGGACGGGACGGGGCGTCCGGGGGCGTTCGCGGTAATCCGCGTACGTACGGCCCCACCGCGCTCTAGCGTGGCTTCTCCGCACGAGCAGGGGGATGTGATGGCTGCCGAAGAACCCGTGGTGGAGCCGCAGGACGGTGCGGCGGTCGATGCCTACGAGGCCGCGCTGGACGCCTTCGCCGAGAAGCTGAACCTGCTCCACATAGCCAGCGGCTTCCCCTCCTACGCCACGGTCGCGTCCGCCTCCGTACGGCCTCGCCTGACCACGACCGGCCTGAACGAGATGCTGTCCGGCAAGCGGCTGCCGTCCCTTGAGGCGCTGCTCGAATACCTCCGGGTCGTCACCACCCCCCGCGGCCTGGACAAGCCGGCCGCCGCCCGGTTCCGCGCGGACGCCGCGCTCGTGGAGGAGTGGCGCGGGCACTGGCAGGACGCCAAGCTGCTCCAGCGCCGGGCCCAGGCCGCCAGCAAGCGCGTGCGGGCCACGATCCGGCAGGTCCACGAGGACGCCGTCCGCGAGGCCGAGGCTCTGCGCGCGGCCGCGCGCGCGGAAGCCGAACACATCCGTACGAGCGCGTACGCCGAGGCCGAGGACATCCGCGCACGGGCCGTCCGCGCCGGGACGACGGACGGCGGGACGGCGGGCAGTGCGACGGCGGACGGCAGTGCGACGACGGACGGCGGGACGACGGACGGCGGGAGGCCGGACCGGCCCGGACGCCGCGGGTCCGTCGGCCTGCCCGCCGCGCTGGCGGTGGCCGTCGTGGCGGTGGTCGCGATTCTGGTGGGCGACTCCTTCACCGGCACACCCGGCGACTGCCAGGACGACCGCACCCGGGCCGCCGTCCCGTCCGGCGGCCACGGAGCCGTCCGGCCTGTGGCCTTCGCCGCCGAACCGGCTTCCCTCATCACCTTTCCCCCCGGTCACTCCCTGCTCCGCGGCTTCCCGACCCCGTCGACCTCCCCGCTCCCGCAGCAGTCCCCGACACCGAGCCCGTCCACCACCCCGGCCCTGACACCGACACCGACGCCCACCCCCGCCCCCAGCCGGTCGGCGCACTGCGCGAACCGCCAGGGCGGCTCCTAGCGGGCGCGGCTCACAGGAGGCCGATGTCGCCCCGGGGCATGCGCGGGGTGCGGCGGGGCGGGGTGCGGCCGGTGAGGAGGATCAGGCGGACCGCCCGGTGGCGCTGCCCGGCGTACGGGGCGAGGAGGTCCAGCATGGCCGCGTCGTCGGCGTCGCGGTCACCGGCGAGGGCGAAGCCGACGATGCCGGGGAGGTGGAGGTCCCCGGTGGTGACGGCGTCGGGGTGGCCGTTGCTGCGCTGGAGGGTCTCGGCGGAGGTCCACGGGCCGATGCCGGGGATCGCCTCCAGCCGCCGGGCGGCCTCCGGGAGGTCCATCGCGGCCGCCTCCTCCAGCCGGGCCGCGACGCGCACCGCCCGCAGGATCGTCGCGGAGCGCTTGGCGTCGACCCCGGCCCGGTGCCAGTCCCAGGAGGGGATCAGCGCCCAGGTCCGGGGCTCGGGCATGACGTACAGCTCCTTGCCGAGCGGGCCGGGCGCGGGCTCGCCGTACTGCCGTACGAGGCGTCGCCAGGCCCGGTAAGCCTCCTCGGCGGTGACCTTCTGCTCCAGGACCGTCGGGATCAGCGACTCCAGCACCAGCCCGGTACGGGTCAGCCGCAGCCCGGGGCGGCTGCGGTGGCTCGCGTGGACCAGGCGGTGGCGGGGGACGAAGGCGGCCGGATCGTCCTCGGCGCCGAGCAGCGCGGGCAGCCGCGCCAGGAGCCAGTCCGCGCCGGGGCCCCACGCCTCGGCGCCGATCTCCGCCCCGGTGCGGGAGACACGGAGCGTGCCGGGGCCCTCGGGGGTGCGGCAGGCGCGCCAGACGGAGCCGTCGGGGGTGGTGCGGAAGGTGGGGTCGTGGGCGCCGCGGCGCAGCGGCCCGAGCACCAGCCCGAGGTCCACGGGGCCCTCCGGGCTCCAGCGGCGCGCGGTGGCACCGGCCCCGGCGGTACTCCCCCGGCCGGCCGGTACGCCGGTACGGCCGCCGCGCACGGCGGCGCGGGTCAGGGGATCGAAGCGGCCGGCCATGCGACGAGCGTAGCCCGCATCGGCCGGCGGAGGTCGCGGGCCGATGCGGGCGGGGCGGCAGGCCGAAGGGGTGGCAGCCGAGGGGGGCGGCAGCCGAGGGGCAGCGGGCCGAGCGGCAGCGGACCCTGCGCCTACGGGCGGCCCTGGAGCCGCGCCGAGGCGGTCCGGGCCGTGCCGAGCCTGCCGTAGAGCTGCTTGCCGGGGCATTCCGTCGCGAAGCCGTCCCGGTGGCCCGAGATCACGTTCAGGGAGACGTTGCGGCCCTTGGGGAAGCGGTTGCCGCCGCCCGACTTGAGGGTGGTCTTCGCACGCGGGTCCCGCCCGAAGAGGCCCAGCTTCCAGGCCGTGAGCCGGGCGACCGCGTCCACGGCCACCGCCGGGGGCGCCGAGGAGGTGTAGGTGCCGAGCACGGCGATGCCCATGCTGTCGGTGTTGAAGCCCATGGTGTGGGCGCCGAGCACCGGCTTGGAGACGCCGCCCGCGCGGCCCTCGTAGACCGTGCCGCACTTGTCGACGGCGAAGTTGTAGCCGAAGTCGCGCCAGCCGCTGCTGACCACGTGGTAGCGGTACAGGCTGCGCAGCACGGCCGGGGCGTCCTTGCAGGCGTAGTTGTTGCCGGAGGCGCTGTGGTGGACGAAGGCCGCCTTCACGGTGTTCGTGTAGACGAACGCCTTCTCGCGCAGGGACTCGTTCGCGCCCCAGCCCTTGCGGGTGACGATGCGCGGGCGCGGGCCGATGTAGGGCGCCGCGGCCGGGGCCAGCTCGCCGTCGCCGGCGAAGACGGCGTCGGCGGTGGAGTCGGCCTTGTCCAGCGCGGTGATCTCGTTCGCGCCGATGGGGGCGTGCGGCACGTTCGCCGCGGACGCCTCGGCCATCTCCATGGTCATACCGGGGGCCGCCATCTCGCCCTTGCCGTCGGGGGCGGGGCCGTTGTTCTTGCCGTCTCCCGCCCCGGCGGGCCCGGCCGCGCCGGGGTCGACCAGCTCGATCCGCATGCCCGAGGGCAGCCGGGAGGGGGCCCGGGTGGCGGGGGCGTCCGGCTCGGCCTGGACGCGGACCTCGACCCCGTCGGACTCGCCCACCCACAGCGGGGCGGTGGCGCCGCGGACCCGCCCGGAGGCGCGTTCGGCGGTGTCGGGGTCGGCCGCGTGCTCGCTGTTGTGGATCTCCACGTCCTGCCAGCCGGACCAGGTGGCGGTCGCGGTGGAGCGGGTACGGACCTGGACGCGGCCGTGGAGCTCGGTGGCGACGTCGTCCCAGACCACGCCGACCAGGGAGAAGGTGTCGACCTTGCGGGCGGACAGGCCCCGGGTCTCGGGCCCGCCCGGCGAGGCGCCCGTACCGGGGGTGCGGGTGGCCACGGGTCCCAGCGGGACGAGCGGCAGCGACTGGGTGGACCCGGCCGGGGTGACGGGGACGGTTTCGGCGAGTGCAGGAGTCGGGAGCGCGAGGGGCAGGGCCAGTGCGGCGGCCGTCGCGACGCCGATCGAGGAAGCAAGGAATCCACGCATGACAAGGATGGTGGGCACCCTTCCGGGCGGGCGCCATCCGAGAACTGACGCCCCGTCCGCTGCGCCGCGCGATACCCCTCCCCCGTACGGAGGACCCGGGGACCGCCGGACGGAGGAGGGGCCCGCGTACCCTGTGCCGGGTGAACGCCACTGACCGCACCCCTGCCGACCTGCTGCGATCCGCGCTCGCCGCCGATCCGGGCCGCCCGCTCGTGACCTTCTACGACGACGCCACCGGCGAGCGCGTCGAATTGTCCGTCGCGACCTTCGCCAATTGGGTGGCCAAGACCGCCAACCTGCTCCAGGGCGACCTGGGCGCCGAGCCCGGCGACCGGCTGGCGCTGCTGCTCCCCGCGCACTGGCAGAGCGCCGCCTGGCTGCTGGCCTGCGCCTCGGTCGGCGTGGCCGTGGAGATCGGCGGCGACCCGGCCGGCGCGGACCTGGTGGTGAGCGGCCCGGACACCCTGGAGGAGGCACGGGCCTGCTCCGGTGAGCGGGTGGCGCTGGCGCTGCGTCCGCTGGGCGGCCGCTTCCCGCAGCCGCCGGCCGGGTTCGCGGACTACGCGGTGGAGGTGCCCGGGCAGGGCGACCGCTTCGCGCCCTTCGTGCCGGTGGACCCCGAGGGGCCGGGGCTGGTCGTGGACGGCGAGGAGCTCTCGTACGAGGAGCTGGTCGCGCGGGCCCGCCGGGACGCGGCGGAGCTCGGCCTCGGCGCGGGCTCGCGGGTGCTGACCGGGCTGGGCTACGACTCCTGGGCGGGGCTCTCGGCGGGGCTGTACGCGGCGCTGGCCGCGGGCGGGTCCGTGGTGCTGTGCCGGAACCTGGACCGGCTGGCGGCGGAGGGGCTGGCGCAGCGGATCGAGAGCGAGCGCGTCACCCACACGGTCTGACCGGGCCGCCACCGGCCCCTCCCTAAGCTCCTCGTACGTCCCTCACAGGTCCCTCGTACGCCCCTGGTTCGTCCTCGCCCCGCACCCCCGGACCGGGAGAACGGGCGATCTGTCACCCGTTCGGCGCTAGACAGACCCCCGTCCCCGGGCTGCCCCGCCGACCCGGAGGCAGGATCAGCAGTGGCCGTGCTCACCCGTACGGCTGCTCGCAGCGGCGAGGGGACGAACGCCAGTGACGGACAGCGCAGGCATACCGGGCGGCACCGGTGCGGCCGGGGGCGGAGGACTGCCCCCCGGGGACCGCAGGCGCCGGCTGCTGCGCTGGATCGGGCTCGGCGCGGTCCTCCTCGTCCTGACGGGGACCGTGACGGGCTGGTGGCTCTACAGCAGGCTCGACGGGAACATCACCGAGGACTCCTCGGCCGCGGCCGAACTGGAGCGCTACGAACGCGAGCGCCCGGCCCACCTGGCCACCGGCGCCCAGAACATCCTGCTGATCGGCTCGGACTCCCGGTCCGGCCGGCGGAACTCGGGCTACGGGGAGGACAAGGGCACCCAGCGCTCGGACACCACGATCCTGCTGCACCTCCCGCAGGACCGCGGCAGCGCCACCGCGGTGTCGATACCCCGGGACCTGATGACGGAGATCCCCTCCTGCCTGAAACCGGACGGCGAGCGCACCCCCGTCTCGTACGCGCAGTTCAACTGGGCCTTCGAATGGGGCGGGGCGGCCTGCACGATCCGGACCGTGGAGAAGCTCACGGGCATCCGGGTCGACCACCACATGGTCATCGACTTCGGCGGGTTCAAGCGGATGGTCGACGCCGTCGGCGGGGTGGAGGTGTGCCTCAAGGAGCCGGTGAACGACGTGCAGGCCAAGCTGCGGCTGCCCGCCGGGCGGCAGACCCTGCGCGGGGAGCAGGCGCTCGGCTTCGTGCGCGCCCGGCACAGCCTGGGCAACGGCAGCGACACCGAACGCATGCAGCGCCAGCAGCAGTTCCTCGGCTCGCTCGTCCAGAAGGTGCAGAGCAACGGGGTCCTGCTGAACCCGACGCGCCTGTACCCGCTGCTGGACGCCGCCACCTCCTCGCTGACCACCGACCGCGGGCTGGCCTCGCTGCGGAATCTGTACGAACTGGTGCGGGGCGTACGGGACATACCCACCGACCGGATCGTCTTCCTGACGGTGCCGCGCAAGCCCTACGGCCCCAACCCCAACCGCGACGAGCTGGTGGAGCCCGAGGCCGCGCAGCTGTTCCGGCAGTTGCGGGAGGACCGGCCCGTCACGGTGACCCCGCCGAAGCCCTCGCCGACGGCTCCGACCGCCCCCACGGCTCCGGCGTCAACGGCGGACCCCTCGGGCGCTACCGCTTCGGTGGGCCGGAGTGCCACGCGCTGGACGGATCCGGCCGGTCAGGGAACCGTGATGGCGCCCGTACCCGTCCCCACCTTCACCGGGAGCACGGCGGACGACGCCGACTGCCGGTAAAGCAATCCCAAAAGCCGGTGACCGAACCGAGTGGGATGGGTGGTTCGCCCCGTTATAAGGGGAGTGGAATTTGTCACCACCATGGTTTGCGGCCGAACAGGGCGGATAAGGTGAGCGATCCGGTGCCCGGCCGGAACCGGGGACCGGGTACCAGCAGCCGGATCGTTGACCGTGCGTCTTGGGGGAGACGCGTCGCGAGGCACCGACGGAGGATTCGAGCAACCGTGGATGCGCAAAGCCGTGGGCGGGCGGACGAGATCGACCCCGCAGACCAGTGGGTACTCAACCCCCGCACCGGCCACTACGAGCTGCAATTGAACGACTCCGGTGCGCAGGCACGGCCCCGGGTCGGCTCGCCCCGCCGGTCCTCGGCGGCAGCTCCCTCGGCCCCCACGGCCCCCTCCCCCGGCGTCCCCAAGCCGCGCCGCGGCGACGCCCCGCCGGGAGGCCGGCGCGGCGGGCGCCCGCGCAAGGGCGAGGGCGGCGGCGGTGGCGGGCGCCGGAAGAAGGCCCTGGCCGTCACCGGCGGCACGCTCGCCTTCCTGCTGGTCGGCGGCGCGGTGGCCGGGTACCTGTACTACGACCACCTGAACGGCAATCTGAGCGTCACCGACATCGCGGGCGCGGGCACCGGCGGCTTCAAGAAGGACCAGGCCATCAACATCCTGGTCATCGGCACCGACAAGCGCAGCGGTGCGGGCAACGAGGGCTACGGGGACAAGGACAGCGTCGGCCACGCCGACACCACGATCCTGTTCCACATCGCCAAGGACCGCAGCAACGCGACCGCGCTGTCCATCCCGCGCGACCTCATCACGAACATCCCGGACTGCCCGACCAAGCAGCCCGACGGCACCACCAAGACGGTCCGCGGCACGAAGGGCGTGCGGTTCAACAACAGCCTGGGCCAGGAGGGCCGGGACGCGGGCTGCACCATGCGCACGGTCAAGGACCTGACCGGCATAGAGGTCGACAACTTCATGATGGTCGACTTCAACGCCGTGAAGACGCTGAGCACCGCGGTCGGCGGCGTGCCCGTCTGCCTGGAGAAGGCCGTCGACGACCGGGACTCCCACCTCAAGCTCTCGCAGGGCGAGCACCGCCTGGAGGGCGAGCAGGCGCTGGCCTTCGTACGCACCCGGCACGCCTTCGGCAACGAGAGCGACCTGGACCGCATCAAGACCCAGCAGCAGTTCCTCGGTTCGATGATGCGCGAGATGAAGTCCAAGGAGACGCTGACCAGTCCGAAGAAGTTCTTCTCCCTCGCGGAGGCGGCCACCAAGTCGCTGACCGTGGACCAGGGGCTGGGCTCGATCGACAAACTCACCGATCTCGCGAGTGAGTTGAAGGACATCGATCTCAAGAACATCACCTTCACCACCCTCCCGGTGCTGGACAACCCGGCGGAGCCGGCGAACCGCAAGGCGACCGTCGTGGTCAACCAGGGCCTCGCCGACCCGCTGCTGCAGATGATCCGGGGGGACGTCTCGCTCACCGAGGTCGAGCAGAAGGAGCAGGCAGCCAAGGAGGCGGCCGACGCCGACGCCAAGGCCAAGCAGGACGCGCTGCTCCAGGGCAACCGGGCGCCCGCGGGGGACGTACGGGTGTCCGTCTACAACGGCGGCGGGCCCAAGGGCGCCGCCTCCACCACGCTGAACTGGCTGCAGAACACCAAGGGCATGGGCAAGGCCAGCAACCAGGGCAACGCGCCGTCGAAGGTGTCCGCCACCCAGCTGGAGTACGCGCCCAACCAGGCCGACCAGGCCCGCACGCTGGCCGACGCCATGGGGCTGCCGGTCACCGCGCTGAAGATGGGGACCACGGACGCCGGGACGAAGACCCCGATGAAGCTGACCCTCGGACCGGACTTCCAGCAGCCCGGTTCCCCGCTGGCCCCGCCGGTTCCGCAGGAACTGCCCAAGGACGTCCAGCAGGCCCAGGCGGACAAGGCCGTCTGCGCCAAGTAGCGCCACACGCGCCGGTCGCGCCGGCGCACCCATGACCAAGAAGGACCTCAAGGGGGATACGCGTGACGCACAGCAGCGTGCGGGGGGAGGGGGCGGCCGCCCGCGCCGACGGGGAGATACCCGGTGGCGGGGCGGGCGCGTCCGGCACGGTGCCCCCACCGCGGGACGGCTCCGGGCCGGCCCGCGAGGCGGCCGCGGGCCGCCCCGGCAGACGGGGCAGGCGGCGCGTGCTGCGCTGGGTGGCCAGCGTCCTGTCCCTGCTCATACTCGTGACGGCGGCGGGCGGTTACCTCTACTACCGCCACCTGAACGGCAGCATCCAGACGGACGCCCTGAACCTCGGCGACAACAAGCTGGGCGGCTCCAAGCCCAACGCCTTCGGCCAGACCCCGCTGAACATCCTGCTCATCGGCTCGGACGCGCGCAACGACGCGGAGAACCAGGCCCTCGGCGGCGCCACCGAGACCTTCGACGGACCGCCGCTCGCGGACGTGCAGATGCTCCTGCACCTGTCCGCGGACCGCTCCAACATGTCCGTGGTGTCGATGCCCCGCGACACCATGCTGATGATGCCCAAGTGCACCGAGCCGGGGGGCAAGATCTACCCGGCCAGCAAGGGCCTCGTACAGACCAACGAGTCCATCCAGCGCGGCGGACCGGGCTGCACGGTCGCGGCGTGGACCGAGCTGACCAAGATCCCCATCGATCACTTCATGATGATCGACTTCAAGGGTGTGGTCCGGATGGCGGACGCCATCGGCGGCGTACCGGTCTGCGTGGAGCAGAACGTGCACTCCCGTACCCGGGACGGCAAGGGCTCCGGGCTGAAACTGCCCCAGGGCACGAGCGTCATCCAGGGCGAGACGGCCCTCCAGTGGCTGCGTACCCGCTACGGCTTCGAGGACGGCACGGACATAGGCCGGACCCACGCCCAGCACCAGTACATGAACTCGATGGCCCGGGAGTTCCGCAAGAACGCGAAGCTCAGCAACCCGGTCAAGCTCAACAGCCTGGCCCAGGCGGCGATCGAGGCCATGGTGGTGGACACCGGCCTGAACAAGATCGACAAGCTGTTCGACCTCAGCATGGAGCTCAAGAAGGTCCCGCCGGGCCGGATCACCATGACCACCATGCCGTGGATCTACAGCACCAAGCCCGGTCTCGACGGCCGTGTCGAGCCCAAGCCGGGCGAGGCCGAGGACGTGTTCCGGATGGTGCGCGAGGACATCCCGCTCGACGGCCAGGGCCCGGCCACCCCGGCGGCCTCCGCCTCCGCGGGCGCCCCCGCCTCGCCCTCCGCTCCCCCGGCCGGGCAGCCGAGCCCCACCGCCACGGCGGCGGCGCCGCCCGCGAAGATCGCGGTCACCGTACGCAACTCCACCGGCGGCAAGGACGGCTCCGGGACCCTGGTCAAGGGCCGCGCGAGCGAGGTCGCCGCGCTGCTGTCCGGCAAGGGCTTCAGCAAGGTCGTCGCCGACACCCGGACGGGCGCCGAGGACACCTCGGTGATCCGCTACGCCACCGACGCGCAGGCGGCCGACGCGGCCGCCGTGGCCACCGCCCTCGGCCTGCCCGGCGGTTCGGTGCAGAAGTCCGACGAGGTCGCCGGGGTGGTCGTCCTCGTCGGCAAGGACTGGCGCACCGGCGGTACGCCGACCCCGCCGCCGCCCGCCCCGACCAAGGCGCCGGACTCCGCGCACGCCCTCAACGGCGACAACGACCAGGCGTGCATGCCGATCCAGCCCGGGTTCACCTGGTAGTCGGCAGACCTGGCAGCGGGCACACGGAAGGGGCCCGGTGGGGAAGCAGCGTACGAACGCCGCTCCCTCGCCGGGCCCCTTCCGTACGTCTCCGTGCGGCTCAGACCTGCGGGGCGTCCCGGACCTGCGGGGCGCCGGTCCGCACGGCCGGGCGGCGGCTCGCGATGAGCCGGTTCGCCAGCGCGCGCGGGCTGGTCAGGAAGCCGAAGCCCCAGGACAGGTGCATGGTCGCCAGCGCCAGCGGGATCTGCGCGCGGGCCTTGAGGGAGAGCCCCTTGCCGGCCGGGACCGAGCCCACGGCGATGCCCGCGAGGTAGCCCGCCGGGAGGACGAAGCCGAGCGGGCTGAGGGTCGCGCCGACGACCACGCCCGCGGCGAGCGCGCAGACGAGGGTCGGCGGGGCCAGGTAGCGCAGGTTGATGGAGCCCGAGTGGTAGCGGGCCACCACGTGCCGCCAGCGCCCGTAGTCCTTGTACTGCTTGGCGAGGGCCTTCACCGAGCGCCGGGGGCGGTACTGGACGCGCAGCTCCGGCGAGAACCAGATGAGGCCGCCGGCCTCGCGGATGCGGAAGTTCAGCTCCCAGTCCTGGGCGCGGATGAACTCCTCGTTGTATCCGCCCTGTTGTTCCAGCGCCTCGCGGCGGAACACACCGAGGTAGACGGTCTCGGCGGGGCCGGCCCGGCCGCCGGTGTGGAAGGGCGCGTTACCGACGCCGATCTTCGAGGTCATCGCGGCGGCGACGGCCTCCTCCCAGGCGTTCTGGCCTTCGGCGTGCATGATCCCGCCGACGTTCTGCGCGCCGGTCTCCTCCAGGAGCCGGACGGCGGTGGCGATGTAGTCCGGGGAGAGCATGCCGTGGCCGTCGACGCGTACCACGATCGGGTGACGCGATGCCTTGATGGCGGCGTTGAGGGCCGCCGGGGTCCGGCCGGTGGGATTCGGGACGGTGTGGACTCGGGGATCCTCGGCGACGAGTTCGGCGGCGATCTCGTCGGTGCGGTCCGTGGACGGCCCGAGTGCGATCACCACCTCCATCTCGCCCGCATACTCCTGTTCCAGGATGTGGCGGACTGACTCGCGGAGGTAGTGCTCCTCATCGAGCACCGGCATGATCACCGAGACTGCGGGCTGCTGGGCGGGCATGTGGTCCTTCAAGGTCGGGTATCGGTGTCACGTTACCGCGTACGGGGGAACCGGGTGCGCGCCGAGTGATCGGTACGGACAGCTGCTGATCGTACGGGCCTACTGTTCTGTCGGATCTGCCGACTGAGTGCTCATGACCGGCCCGCCCGAGACCGGTCTCCCTGCTGCCCCGCGGAGGTGTCCACCGTGCCCCAGCCGCACCGACCCACCCGTCCCGCCCGGCCGCCCGAGCCGCAGCGCGCACGGCGCGGCGGCGGGGGTGGCGGCCCGGCCCGGCGCCGGGAGGGCCGGCCCCGGTGGGGGGTGCGGCTCGCGGCGGGGGTGTCGGTGGTGGTGCTCGGCTCCGGGGCCGTCGGGCACGCCGTCATGACGGGCCTGGACACCGGCATCGAGCGGGTGGACCCCTTCAAGGACATGAAGAACCGCCCACAGGCCGGGCACGGCCTGAACTTCCTGCTGGTGGGCACCGACGGCCGGGAGAAGATCAGCCCCGAGGAGAAGCGCGAGTACCGCCTCGGCGGCGCGCCCTGCCACTGCACCGACACGATCATGCTGGTGCACCTGTCCGCGGACAGGGAGCGGGCCAGCGTGATCAGCCTTCCCCGGGACAGCTTCGCCGAGGTGCCCGCCCACCAGGACCTCACCACCGGCAAGGCGCACAAGGCCCACCCGGTCAAGCTCAACGCCGCGTACGCGGAGGGCGGGCCGCAGCTGACCGTGCGGACCGTGGAGAACATGACCCGGGTGAAGATCGACCACTACCTGGAGGTCGACTTCACCAGCTTCATGAAGACGGTCGACGCCATGGGCGGGGTGGAGATCTGCACCGCGAAGACCATGCGCGACCCCAACACCGGCCTCGACCTGCTGCCCGGCACCCACCGGCTGACCGGCGGCCAGGCGCTGCAGTACGTACGCTCCCGCCATGTCGACGGCGCTTCCGACCTCGGCCGGATGCAGCGCCAGCAGCGGTTCATCGCCGCCCTGATCAAGCAGGCCACCGGCGGCGGGGTGCTGCTGAACCCGGTGAAGTTCAAGGAGGTCAGCTCCACGCTGCTGGGCTCCGTCCGGGCCGACAAGGGCTTCGGCTCCGAGCAGATGCTGGCCCTGGGACAGGCGATGCGGGACTTCACCCCCTCCTCCTCGGAGTTCGCCTCGGTGCCCATCGGCAGCCCCTCCTTCCCGGTGAAGGGGATCGGCTCCACCGTGAAATGGGACGAGCCGAAGGCGGCCAAGCTCTTCCAGGCGCTGCGCGAGGACCGGCCGCTGGCCCCCGCCCGGCCCGGGAAGCCCGGCGCGGCCGCCGCCGCGCGGCCCGTGGCCGTGCCGGTGGACGTGCCGCCGCAGCAGGTCCGGGTCCAGGTGGAGAACGGCACCCGGATCGACGGGCTGGGCGGCCGGGTGGACTCCGCGCTGCGCGCCACCGGCTTCGACACCACCCGCGCCCCGGGCAACGCCGCCAGCCGCGACGTCCGGCGCACGGTGATCACGTACGACCCCCGCTGGGACCGCACCGCCCGTACGGTGGCCACCGCGCTGCCGGGCAGTGAGCTGCGGGCGGTCGCGGGGCAGGGCAGGACGGTGCTGGTCACCGCCGGCGCCGACTACCGCAAGGTGGTGCCGGTGCGCGCGGAGGATCCGTACCAGGGCGCCTTCGGGGTGGTCACCGGGGACCAGGTGGTCTGCGGGGGCTGAGGCCGCCCCCGCGGGGCCTCTCAGTCCTCGGAGCCGCGGGCGTTGCGCTCCTCGCGCAGCGCCATGATGGCCTGGCGGCGGGCGAGCCGGTGGGTGCGGCGGATCTGGGCCTCCTGGTAGCGCCGCTCGTCCTGCTCGGTCTCCGGCAGGACGGGCGGGACCGTGCGGGGCTTGCCCTCGGCGTCGACGGCGGCGAAGACCAGGTAGGCGCTGCCGACCTGGGTGGCGGGGGTGGACTCGTTCCACCGCTCCGCGAGGACGCGTACGCCGATCTCCATGGAGGAGCGGCCGGTCCAGTTGCACTGGGCCTTCACATGGACGAGGTCGCCGACGCGGACGGGCGCGAGGAAGGCCATCTCGTCCATGGAGGCGGTGACCGCCGGGCCGCCGGAGTGCCGTCCGGCCACGGCGCCGGCCGCGTCGTCCACCAGTTTCATGATCACGCCGCCGTGCACCGTACCCAGGAGGTTGGTGTCGTTGGCGGTCATGATGTGGCTGAGGGTGGTGCGCGAGGCGGAGGTCGGCTTCCCGGGCAGCTCGTCCGGTATCTGTGTCATACGCACACCTTAGATCCGTGCCGTCGGCATCAGCTCTGCAACAGCCGCGGAACGGATCCTCCCCCGGGCTGTCGGAGGGCGCGCGGGGCCAGGCATCCTTGGCGCATGAATGACTGGCCAGAAGGTCGCGACGACGCCTACGGACGCGGCAGCGCGCATCCCCAGCCCGAGGGTGTGCAGCGGATGCGGCACGTCCAGCGCCCGCCCCGGCAGCAGCCGCCGCGGCCCGCGCAGCCCCCGCACCCGCAGCGTCCGGCGGGGCCCCCGCCGGGCCAGGTGCCCCCGCAGCAGGCGGGCGGGCACGACACGTACGGCGGTTACGACAGCGGCTACAACACCGGCCAGGTCTACGGTGCCCCCTCCGGCGGCGCCCCCGGGCGCCCGGAAGGCCCCGGCGGGCCCTCCGGTCCGGGCGGCGGCCCGGGGCGGGCTCCCGGCCCGGCGCCGGACTGGCGCAGGCGGATCAAGGTCGGTTCGATCGTGCTGGTCTCCGCGCTGCTGGTGACCTCGATCGGCACCTACTTCTGGGCGGACGGCAAGGTCCGCCGCGAGGTGGACCTCTCCAAGGTCATCGAGCGGCCGAAGGAGGGCGACTGCACCACCTACCTGATCGTGGGCTCCGACAGCCGCGAGGGCATGTCCGACGAGGAGAAGAAGAAGCTCCACACGGGCTCGGCCGAGGGCAAGCGCACCGACTCGATGATGATCCTGGCGAAGTGCTCCAGCGGGAACACGATGATCTCGCTGCCGCGCGACTCGGACGTGGAGATCCCCGCCTTCGTGGGCTCCCAGTCGGGCAAGAAGTTCCCCGCGCAGGGGCGGCGGGTCAAGCTCAACGCGGCGTACGCGGAGGACGGCCCGGAGCTGCTGGTGCGGACGGTGGAGCACAACACGGGCCTGCGCATCGACCACTACGCCGAGATCGGCTTCGCCGGCTTCGCGAACATCGTGGACGCGCTGGGCGGGGTGGAGCTGGACATCGAGCAGGGCTTCAAGGACGAGAAGTCCGGCGCCGACTTCAAGGCGGGCCGGCAGACGCTGAACGGCGAGCAGTCGCTGGCCTTCGTCCGCACCCGGTACGCCTTCGCCGAGTCGGACCTCCAGCGGACCAAGAACCAGCAGAAGTTCCTGGCGGCGCTGGCGAGCCAGGCCGCGACCCCGTCCTCGGTGCTGAACCCGTTCACGCTCTACCCGGTGATGGGCGCGGGCCTGGACACCCTCATCGTCGACAAGGACATGGGCCTGTGGGACATGGGCCAGATGTTCTTCGCGATGAAGGGGGTCAACGGGGGTGACGGCGTGTCGATGAACATGCCGATCTCCGGGCAGCGCGGCGGGAACCTCGTCTGGGACAAGGCGAAGGTGCAGCAGTTGGTGAAGCAGATCCAGAACGACGAGAAGGTCACGGTCCGCGGCAACTGACCGCGGCGGCCGGGGGCCGGGGCGGCTCGGGGGCCGGGGGCCCTGCGGCCCGGGGCCGTGGCGGACCGGGGCCGGGGCGGCCTCCCCGGCTTCTTCCCCGGGTCCGCTCGTCAGGCGTCCGGGGAGAAGCGGATGGCCGCGTCGGGCAGCCGGGCCTCGCACCAGACGCGGGCCCCGGCGCGCAGCTCGTTGTCCGCGCCGACGACGGCTCCGTCCCCGACGACGGTGCCGTCGAGCACGGTCCGCTCGCCCACCGCGGCGCGGGAACCGATCAGGCTGGCGCTGACCTGGGCGTCCGCGCCGATGACGGCGTCCCCGAGCACGATGGAGCCCTGGACCACGGCCCCGGCCCCGATCCGGGCCCCGGCGCCCACCACGGTGCCCCCCGACAGCTTGGCGCCCGCCTCCACCTCGGCGCCGGGCAGCACCAGGTACTCGCCGCGGCGGCCGGGCACGGCCGGGGAGGGCACGACGCCGCGGACCAGGTCGGCGGACGCCTGGATGATCGACTCCGGCTTGCCGAGGTCCATCCAGTACGTGTTCTCGGTGACCCCGTGGAGGGTGGCGCCGGCGGCGAGCAGCCCGGGGAAGGTCTCGCGCTCGACGGAGACGGGGCGGCCGGCCGGGATGGAGTCGATGACGCTGCGGCGGAAGACGTAGCAGCCGGCGTTGATCTGGTCGGTGATGATCTCCTCGGGCGTCTGCGGCTTCTCGGTGAAGGCCAGCACCCGCCCGTCGGGGTCGGTGGGCACCAGCCCGAAGGCGCGCGGGTCCTCGACGCGGACCAGGTGCAGGGAGACGTCGGCGTCGGCGCTCTCGTGGGCGCGGACCAGCCCGGCGATGTCGAGCCCGGTGAGGATGTCCCCGTTGAAGACGAGCACGGAGGAGTCGGGGCCGCCGGTCAGGCGCTGCCCGGCGTTGCGGATGGCGCCGCCGGTGCCGAGGGGTTCGTCCTCGACGACGTATTCGAGGGAGATGCCGAAGTCGGAGCCGTCACCGAAGTAGGGCTCGAAGACCTCGGCGAGGTAGCAGGTGGCCATGACGATGTGCGTGACACCGGCGGCGGCGGCCCTGGCTATCTGGTGGGCGAGGAACGGGACACCGGCCGTGGGGACCATCGGCTTGGGCGTGTTCACCGTCACGGGCCGCAGTCGCGTCCCCTGTCCGCCGACCAGCAGGATCGCTTCCGTCATTGCGTTCTCCCCAACCGATTCCGGCGTACGAAGGTCCAAATTTAGCCCATGCGTGTGGCCCCGGAGCCCGGGGCCACAGCGACGGAGGACCCCCGGCCGACGGCCGGGGGTCCCTGAGTCCGCGCAGGTCGGAGCAGGCTACGGCAGGTTGCGCGCCATGACGATCCGCTCGCGGATCTGCGCGCTGAGGGGCACGTCTGACGTGACCCGCACAGTACCCCGACGGAGAGGGTCACCCCTGGATTCCCCCATGACCGCCGGAGCCGCCTCGTCAGGGAGCTGATCAGGAAGTATGCCTGATCAGGGATCCGTACCGCAGCGACCCCTACTCGGGAGTACGGCTGTACCGCTCCAGCGTCGCCTTCGACGTGGACCTGTCCACGAGCCGCAGTTCCCACGGACCCGTGTTCACGTCGAAGTCCTTCCCGAAACCGACCCACTTCCCGGCCATCCGTCGGCCGGTCGGCTCGACCAGGAGCTGAAGGGCCCCGTGGTAGCGGGCCCCGTTGTAGTAGCCGTCCGAAGCGGTCTGCTCCACCCATGATCCTGTGACCACGTTGCGGTCGACGGTCAGATCCAGCGTGAGCGGGCTGTCCGGGTTCGAGGACGCCCCGGGCAGGCTCTGAGCGGTCAGCCGGTTGCCGTGCTGCACGATCACCACGTAGTGCTTGCCCTCGTACGTGTCCCCCCGGCTGGACGAGTAGAACTCGTACCGGCTGAGCCATACCCCGGTGAACGTCTCCTCGACCTTCTGTGCGGTCGACCGCACTCCCCCTGCAGCGGAGGTCACACCCTCTGCCCCTGCATCCATGTCGTGTCCTCCTGTCCCGTCGGCGTGGACCCTGGCCATCGGTACGGGGAGAGAGAACCCCAGGGCCTCGACGGGACGGCCTGTGACCCGCTCCAACGCCCTGGCGTACACACCCCGGGGCGTCCTGCTCGTACCCGACTCCCAGCGCTGCACCAGTCGCTTCGACGCTTCGTTGGGTTCTCCCAGCTCCTGCCCTGCCCGGCGCAGAGCCTTGGCAAAGTCGTCCTGACTCAAGCGCAGGCCGATACGCACGGCCCGCAGCACATCATTCGGCACCACAAGGGCGAGTGATGGCCGGCCAGAACGACGGGCCCTGAGACATCTGCGGAGAGCGGGCCGCCCGGCGGCCGGCCCGGACGTAGGGAGGCTCGGTGACCTACCCGAGCAAGCAGTGCCGAAACGCCTCCGACCGCCATGCCGTCGGCCGCGTGGCCCCTATGCGAGTGCCCCGATGTTCCGCGACGACAAGGAAGGCACCACAGTGACGATCGCCCAGCACGACACCACCAGGCCCCTGGACCTGATCAGCTCCAGCCTCCGGGCCGACCTCATCACCATGGTCCGTGAGGACTACTGGCCGGAGATCACCGACGACGAGGGCAACCGGGGCGTCGAGCAGCTCGCCGCCTTCCCTGCCGTGGCCGCGACCACCACCGAGCAGGTGACCCCCAGCCTCCGCGTGGACCTGTTCTGGCACGCCTTCGTGCTGCACACGAAGCCGTACGCCGACTTCTGCGACACGCTCGGGGGCGGGTTCATCCACCACGTCCCGGACCGCAACAGCGGGCACAACCCCGAAAAGGGCCGGGCCGCGATGCGCCGGACGGCCGGCCTGATCCGCGAGGCCGGATACCGGACCGACCCCGTCTTCTGGCCCCTTGGCGACGCGGCCGACTGCACCCAGTCCTACGCCGGCTGCACCGACAGCCCCGTCAGCAAGTAACCAGCCCCACCGCCTCAGCCGCCCGGTATCGTGCCGGGCGGCTGTCGCCATGACCGAGAACGGACACCGATGACTGACGCGCGCAGTGACGCATGGGACACCTATGCGCAGAGCAAGCCGCAGCGAAGGCAGACCAACGCCAAGGGTGAGGCGACCTGGTTCAACTGGACCCAGTACGCCGACCATGGGCCCGGCGCCGAACTGCTGGCCCTCGAACCGGGTGACACGGCGCTCGATCTCGGATGCGGGTCCGGCGGGAACATCGCTCACCTGGCCACCCTCGGCGTCAAGGCCGTCGGCGTGGACATCTCTGCGAAGCAGCTCGGCAAGGCCCGAGAGCGGTGGCCGGACGTGGGCGGCATGGAACTGCACCAGGGCGACGGCCTGGCCTACCTCGGCGAGACCTTCACCGTCTTCGACGCCATGTTCAGCGTCTTCGGCGCTGCCTGGTTCACCGACCCCGGCCTACTGCTCCCCGTCGTTCATGCCACACTCAAGCCGGGCGGCGTATTCGCCTTCTCTCAGCGACCGCCGGTCGAAGGCTGCTACGGATGCCAAGCCTCGTACATTCCTCGGGGACCCGAAGAGGATCCCGCCATCGTGAAGCGGTGGGACTATCAGCCCGACATCTGGTCCTCGCTCCTCAAGGAGTACGGGTTCCCCGAAGTGACCGCGACCGTGCTTCCAGCACCCGATCATGACAAGCGGACCACAGGCACGCTCCTCATCCGCGCCGTGCGCGGGGACCGGGCTCAGCACCTCAGAACCACTCGGTGAGGCCATGGCCGTCTCACGCGATCAGATCGACTTCCAGGCCGAGGTCCTGCACGTCGATTTCCAGATTGCGGAGGACGGCGAATCCGAGTCGGGGAAGAACAGCGCGCTGCAGCGACGGCACATCGAGGCCCCCGGCGTCGCGCCGGGGGCCTCGCGGGAAAACGTCGCTACGGCAGGTTCCTCGCCATCACGATGCGCTGGACCTGGTTCGTTCCTTCATAAATCTGCGTGATCTTGGCGTCGCGCATCATGCGTTCCACCGGGTAGTCGCGGGTGTAGCCGTAGCCGCCGAGGAGCTGGACGGCGTCCGTGGTGACCTCCATGGCCACGTCCGAGGCGAAGCACTTGGCCGCGGCGCCGAAGAAGGTCAGGTCCTCCTTGTCACCGCCCGCCGAGACGCGCTCGGACTTGGCGGCGGCCGAGTAGGTCAGCTGGCGGGCGGCCTCGATCTTCATGGCCATGTCCGCGAGCATGAACTGCACGCCCTGGAAGTCGCCGATCGGCTTGCCGAACTGCTTGCGCTCCTGGACGTAGCCCTTGGCGTAGTCCAGCGCGCCCTGGGCGATGCCGAGGGCCTGGGCCGCGATGGTGATGCGGGTGTGGTCCAGGGTCTTCATCGCGGTGGCGAAGCCGGTGCCCTCGGCGCCGATCATGCGGTCGGCGGGGATCCGTACGTTGTCGAGGTAGATCTCGCGCGTCGGGGAGCCCTTGATGCCGAGCTTCTTCTCCGGGGCGCCGAAGGAGACGCCCTCGTCGGACTTCTCCACGACGAAGGCGCTGATGCCCTTCGAGCGCTTCTCCGGGTCGGTGACGGCCATGACCGTGTAGTACTCGGAGACGCCCGCGTTGGTGATCCAGCGCTTGACGCCGTTGAGCACCCAGAAGTCGCCGTCGCGCACCGCGCGGGTCTTCATGCCGGCGGCGTCGGAGCCCGCGTCCGGCTCGGAGAGCGCGTACGAGAACATCGCGTCGCCCTTGGCGAGGGGGCCGAGGTACTTGGCCTTGAGCTCCTCGGAGCCGGAGAGGATCACCGGGAGCGAGCCGAGCTTGTTGACCGCCGGGATCAGGGAGGAGGAGGCGCAGACGCGGGCCACCTCCTCGATCACGATCACGGTGGCGAGGGCGTCGGCGCCCGCGCCGCCGTACGTCTCGGGGACGTGGACGGCGTGCAGGTCGTTGGCGACGAGCGCGTCCAGGGCCTCCTGCGGGAAGCGGGCCTCCTCGTCGACCGCGGCGGCGAACGGCAGGATCTTCGCCTCCGCGAGCGAGCGGACCGACTCGCGGAGCATGTCGTGCTCCTCGGCCGGGCGGTACAGGTCGAAGTCGGCAGAACCCGCCAAGATCTCTCACTCCCCAGGGTGACACGCGAAAAACGTGATGCTAACTACCGTTAAGTAACCCAAGTTTAGTGGGCCGCTCACGGATGGCGATATGGCGGCCGCACGTGAGTTGCGTGACAGCGGTCCACTCCTGGGGACCGTCCCCCCTGACCGGCCCGACTATGCTCAGGTGCCGCAAACGGCCCCGCACCTCTGGAGCACCCATGGCCCCCCTCAGGATCACTGTGATCGGCACCGGCTACCTCGGCGCGACCCACGCCGCGGCGATGGCCGAGCTGGGATTCGAGGTGCTGGGCCTGGACGTGGTGCCCGAGAAGATCGAGATGCTGTCCTCGGGCCGGGTCCCCATGTACGAGCCGGGGCTGGAGGAGCTGCTGGCGCAGCACGTGGCCGGGCTGCCGGGATCGACGGGGCGGCTGCGGTTCACGACCTCCTGGGAGGAGGTCGGCGCCTTCGGCGACGTCCACTTCGTCTGCGTGAACACCCCGCAGAAGCACGGCGAGTACGCCTGCGACATGTCCTACGTCGACTCCGCGGTCGCCTCCCTCGCCCCGCACCTGACCCGGCCGGTGCTCGTCGTCGGCAAGTCCACGGTGCCGGTCGGCTCGGCCCAGCGGCTGGCGGCGATGCTGACGGAGCTGGCCCCGGCGGGCGAGGGCGTGGAGCTGGCCTGGAACCCGGAGTTCCTACGCGAGGGCTTCGCGGTGCAGGACACCCTGCACCCCGACCGGATCGTGATCGGCGTCCAGGGCGAGCGCGGCGAGAAGCTGCTGCGCGAGGTGTACGGGACGCCGATGGCGGAGGGCAGCCCGCTGGTCGTCACCGACTTCCCGACCGCCGAGCTGGTCAAGACCGCCGCGAACTCCTTCCTCGCCACCAAGATCTCGTTCATCAACGCGATGGCGGAGGTCTGCGAGGCGGCCGGCGGCGACGTGGTGAAGCTGGCGGAGGCCATCGGCCACGACGAGCGGATCGGCGCGAAGTTCCTGCGCGCCGGGATCGGCTTCGGCGGGGGCTGCCTGCCCAAGGACATCCGCGCCTTCATGGCGCGCGCCGGTGAGCTGGGCGCGGACCAGGCGCTGACCTTCCTGCGCGAGGTGGACTCCATCAACATGCGGCGCCGCGGGCACATGGTGGAGCTGGCCCGGGAGGCGGTCGGCGGGTCCTTCCTCGGCAAGCGGGTCGCCGTCCTCGGCGCCACCTTCAAGCCGGACTCCGACGACATCCGCGATTCGCCCGCGCTGAACGTGGCCGGGCAGATCCACCTCCAGGGCGGCCAGGTCACCGTCTACGACCCCAAGGGCATGGACAACGCCCGGCTCGTCTTCCCGACCCTCGCGTACGCCGGCTCCGCGCTGGAGGCGGCCCGGGGGGCGGAGGTGGTCCTGCACCTGACGGAGTGGCGGGAGTTCCGCGAGCTGGATCCGGCGGAGCTGGCCTCCGTGGTCACGGACCGGCTGGTGCTGGACGGGCGCAACGCGCTGGATCCCTCGCGGTGGCGGGCCGCGGGGTGGACGTACCGGGCGATGGGGCGGCCCCGGGCCTGATCATCCCCTGCGGGGTGCTCGGCTGTCTGCCCGGCGCGGGTCGCGCGGCGGGTGCGGCGCCGTTGCGGGGGCGCTGCCCCCGGGCCCCCGCGCCTCAAACGCC